>JAAYNN010000137.1 GCA_012520835.1 Dehalococcoidales bacterium | reverse complement strand
GGCTATGCAATGTTATAGCTGGCATCGCTTTTTAAAAAGCGATAGATAGTAATAGAAAACAAGGCGATATAATTATTTCTTTCCGTTTAAAATAGATTTTAATCATATCTGTCATTCTGTTCCCGATAAATCTGAGGAATCTCGATAGCTCGGTAGAGTTATCGGATGGTCTTAGACCTTTCGCTCCGTTCAGGACGACTTCCCACTCCAACTGGTAAATAATGTTTTGTTCGCATCGGTTAAAGTTTTGCTATAATTATTGAGATAACATTATGGGAAACATGCTTTTAAATATGAATGATACCGCCAGAATACGCATAGATGTAAACGGCGTAGTGCAGGGAGTCGGTTTCCGCCCGTTCGTTTACCGGCTGGCGCATAGATACAAACTCAGCGGATGGGTGCAGAATACCTCCGGCAATGTGGCTATAGAGGTGCAGGGCCGTCAGTCAGACCTCGAAGGATTTATCACTGCGCTCAAAAGCGAAGCCCCGCCCGTGTCCCGCATACAGGGAATCGACTTGGCAACAATTCCGCTGACAGAGGAAAGCGGTTTTAAAATAATCGAAAGCAAAGCCCGGGAGGGAGCCTATCAACCGCTCTCGGCGGATATCGCCACCTGCAGCGAATGCCTGAAGGAAATTTTCGACCCTGCGGATAGAAGGCATCTTTATCCGTTTACCAACTGCACCAACTGCGGGCCGAGATTCACCATTATAAAAGACATCCCCTACGACCGGCCGCTGACCACCATGAACAAGTTTAAAATGTGCCCTGAGTGCCAGGCAGAATATGACGACCCGTTGAACCGGCGTTTTCATGCACAGCCCAATGCCTGCCCCGACTGCGGACCGAAGTTGCAGCTTGCCGACAATAACGGCTCACCGGTAGAATGCCACGATGTATTAAAAAAGGCGGCGCAGCTTCTTATCGAAGGCAATATCATTGCCGTCAAAGGGCTGGGAGGCTTCCAGCTTGCCTGCGACGCCACCGACCAACATACGGTGCAAACACTGCGGGAAAGGAAAAGACGCCCCGGCAAACCCTTTGCGCTGATGATGTGCTGCCTCAAACAAATCGAAAAATACTGTCTGGTATCGCCTGAAGAAGCCAAACTCCTGTGCTCGGCACAGGCTCCCATCGTACTGCTAAAGAAACGCGCTGATAATGAGGAAATCGCTATAAACGTCGCCGAAAACAACCAATACTCAGGCGTGATGCTGCCCCCCACCCCACTCCACCACATACTCTTGCGCCATGTTGCCAGACCGCTGGTGATGACCAGCGGAAACCTCAGCGAAGAACCGATTTGCCGGGATAACGACGAGGCATTGGAAAGGCTGAAGGGAATCGCAGACTATTTCATCATGCATAACCGTGATGTCTATTCCAGATACGACGACAGCGTCTTCCTGGTGGAAAGAAACACAGAACGTACGGTCAGACGTGCCAGGGGATATGCCCCGTCTCCCATACTGCTGCCGTTCGATACACGGCAGATACTGGCCTGCGGGGCTGAAGAGAAAAATACTTTCTGCCTGACGCGCGACAATCATGCCTTTTTAAGCCAGCATATCGGCGACATGGATAATGCCGAAACGCTGGAACACTTCAAAAATACCATCGACCTGTATAAGCACCTTTTCAGAATCAAACCCGAAGTAATCGCCTGTGATCTGCACCCGGAATACCGCGCTACCAAATATGCACTGCAATACGCCGCCGAAAACAATCTAAAGACGGTGGGAGTGCAGCACCACCAAGCACACATCGCCGCCTGCATGGCCGAAAACAATATCCAGAGCGAGGTTATCGGGGTATCATTCGACGGCACCGGCTACGGGGCTGACGGCAATTTGTGGGGTGGGGAGTTCCTGCTCTGCGATTTCAAAGGATTCAAGAGAATGGCCCACCTGGAATATATTCCGATGCCGGGAGGGGCAGCCGCCATTCGCAAACCGTATCGCATGGCTTTAAGCTATATTTATACTCTACTGGAGACGCAGACGCCGCTGGACAAATTGCCGGTTCTGGGCAGGATACCGCAGGCAGAACTGGACACCATAAAAAAACAGCTGGATTTAAAGCTCAACTGTCCGCTGACATCCAGCGCCGGACGCTTGTTCGATGCCGTTTCCGCTATCTGCGGAATCTGCGGTGAAGCCGCCTATGAAGCGCAGGCAGCCATCGAACTGGAAATGGCGGCTCCGGATAACATCAACGATACTCTAATGCAGGGAGTTTATCCATTTGCTGTTGTTGAAAATAGCGGCATTTCTGTAATAAGATTGGAAAACCTGATAAAATGTATAATTCAAGATGTCGGTAAAAACACGGCTGTTCAGATTATAGCTGCCAGATTTCATAATTCAATGGCAGAAATAATAACCGGAACATGTAAATCGATTTCACAAAAGACAGGAATAAAAACAGTGGTTTTAAGCGGCGGGGTCTTTCAAAACCGGCTGCTTTTAAATCTGGCCATCGACAGGCTTGAGGGAGAGGGCTTTACCGTTATTACACATAAAGCCGTTCCCTGCAACGACGGGGGTCTTGCCCTTGGCCAGGCGGTCATCGCCCATTTTAACAGATAAGGAGACTAATAATATGTGCGTGGCAGTTCCTTCGCTTATAACCGCACTGGACGGTTTGGATGCCATAGTTGATGTCGGCGGCGTCACCCGCAAGGCCAACGTGATGCTGACGCCCGATGCTAAAATCGGGGATTATGTTCTGATTCATGCCGGCTATGCCATTTCGATTGTCGACCGGGAGGAAGCCGAAGCTACCCTGGCACTTTTCAAAGAACTGGCTGAAAACATCGAACCGGAGGAGTTGAATCCCTGATGTCGCAGCAGAATTATTTCGGGCAATCCGACATGGCAAAAGGGCTGGTGGAAAGCATCAAGCGCCATGCCGTAAAAGAGGCGCGCTACATGGAGTTTTGCGGCAGCCACACCGTCGCCATCATGAAAAACGGACTCAGACAGTTGTTGCCTCACAATTTAACGCTGACTTCAGGCCCCGGATGCCCGGTCTGCGTTACCGATAATTCGGAACTGGATAAAGCCATTGCCCTGGCGAAGATTCCGGATGTCATTGTTGCCTCGTTCGGAGATATGGTCAGGGTGCCCGGCAGCCATTCCAACCTGCAGGAAGCCAAGGCCGGCGGCAGCGATATACGCATTGTCTATTCGCCGCTGGATGCCCTCCAGATTGCCCGAACCAATCCGGATAAAGCGCTGATTTTTATTGCGGTCGGGTTCGAAACCACCGCCCCTACCGTTGCCGCTTCCGTCATGCAGGCTAAACAGGAGGGTTTAAGAAATTATTATATTCTATCGCTGCATAAAGTGTGCCCGCCGGTAATTAAAGCCCTGCTGGATTCGGGAGAGGTCAATCTGCAAGGACTGATTTGCCCCGGCCATGTCAGCGCCGTTATCGGCGCCAAAGCCTGGGATTTTATAGCAAAGGACTATGGGATTCCCTGCGTCGTGGCCGGATTCGAAGCACTGGATATTCTGCAGTGCATCGATATGCTGGCACAGCAGACCGCTAAAGGGGAAGCCAGCGTAGAAATCGCCTATAAACGCAGTGTAACCCACGACGGCAACATCACGGCACAAAGGATACTGGAACATGTTTTCGAGCCCTGTAATGCCAGCTGGCGCGGTATGGGAGAGGTTCCCGGCAGCGGCCTGAAACTGAGAGCGGAATTTGCCGCATACGACGCCGAGAAAAATTTCGAGTTCGACCCCGGCCCCACAAAAGCACAGAAAGGCTGCATCTGCGGAGAGGTTTTGCGGGGCGTTAAAATCCCGCCCGAATGCAAACTGTTTCGAAAGGTCTGCACCCCGAAAAATCCGATCGGCCCCTGCATGGTATCATCCGAAGGCAGCTGCGCCGCCTATTATCATTATGGAGAAGTTAATGACTGAAAAAATACTGCTGGCTCACGGCAGCGGCGGGAGTTTATCCCATGATATAGTTAATGAAGGCATCCTTTCGCTGCTCGGAAACCCGATTCTGAATAAGCTGGATGATTCGGCGGTTTTCGATGTCAAAGGGAAGGTCGCATTTACCACCGACAGCCACGTGGTGCAGCCAATCTTTTTCCCGGGCGGCGATATCGGCAGGCTGTCCGTTTGCGGTACTGTCAACGACCTCTCGGTGATGGGCGCCACCCCGCTCTATTTGAGCCTGGCGCTGATTATCGAGGAAGGACTGCCGAAGGAAGACCTTAAAAAAGTGATTAGTTCGATTAAGGAAGCGGCTGAAGAAGCCGGCGTCAGAATAGTCACCGGCGATACCAAGGTAGTTAACCGCGGCAACGTCGACAAGCTCTTTATCAATACTGCCGGTATAGGAATTATAGCGGACGGAGTGGATATCTCCGGGCATAATGCCCGGCCCGGCAACAGGGTTATCTTAAGCGGAACCATAGGTGACCACGGCATCGCCGTCCTCAGTAAACGCGAGGGCATCGGATTTGAGACAAAGCTGGAAAGCGACATTGCGCCGCTAAATATCATGACAGCCGAAATGATGCAGGCCAGCGCTAAAATCAACTGCATGCGCGACCCCACCCGCGGCGGGCTTTCCAGCACCCTGAACGAAATAGCCGAGCAATCAGGGGTAAGCATCAGAATCGACGAAGAAAAGATACCGGTCAGGCGCGAGGTTGCCGCCGCTTGCGAGATGCTGGGGCTGGACCCGCTCTATATTGCCAATGAAGGCAAGCTGGTAGCGGTTGTGGAAGCGGAAGATGCCGACAAGATACTGGCGCAGATGAAGAAAAATAAATACGGGCAGAACGCCGCCATTATCGGAGAGGTAACCGAAAAACATGCGGCTAAAGTAACTTTAAAGACCGCACTCGGAACCTCGCGTATCGTGGATATGCTGGTAGGCGAACCGCTGCCGAGGATTTGTTAGCCATGCATGAACTGGAAATCACGCGCAGCCTGGTGAATGTGGCACTGGATGAGGCCAAAAAAGCCAACGCCAGGAAGCTGAAATCAGTAACCGTGGTGCTGGGGGAGATGTCGGGGGCGGTGGACGACTCGGTGGCCTTTTATTTCGAATTGATGACTAAAGATACCATCGGCGAAGGGGCGAAAATCAATTTCCGCAAGGTGCCGATGCAGGCACAATGCCGCAATTGCGGAAGTACCGTCAATCCTAAAGATATCTTCTGGGAATGCGAGAAATGCCATTCCATGGATATCGAAATGACAGCAGGCAAAGAATTATATATTGAAAGTATTGAGGTGGACTAAATGGAAATCAAAGTTTTAAAGAATATTCTCGACGTTAACGACCAGATTGCGTTGCAGAACCGCAATCTGCTGAAAGAAAAAAATATCATGATGATTAACGTCTGGGCATCGCCCGGCGCCGGAAAAACGACGCTGATGCTGCGGACAGCGGAAGCCTTAAAGGGCAAGGCCAGAATGGCGGTCATCGAAGGGGATGTAGCTTCCAGCATCGATACCGAGACGCTGGCGCAAGCCGGGGTAACAGCCATCCAGATAAACACCGACGGCGGCTGCCATTTGAATGCCGGCATGATAAACTCCGCGCTGCAGAACCTGCCGCTGGATGAAATCGATGTTATCTTTATCGAAAACATCGGCAATCTCATCTGCCCGGGCAGTTTCGACCTCGGCGAATACAAGAGAATAATAATTGCCAGCACGCCTGAGGGAGATGATAAACCGCACAAGTATCCGCTGATGTTCACCGTCGCCGATGCCTGCATCGTCCATAAAATCGACCTTATCCCTTATGTAAACTTCGATATCGACGGTTTTACACGCACAGTCAGCGGCATGAACGGAAAAATCGAAATCTTCAAAATCAGCAGCACTAATGGTGACGGTGTCGAGACATGGGCGGACTGGGTATTGAAGCAACTGGACAATTACCGGAAATAATTTTCAGCAGACTGACAGCAAATCCCCTTTCCCGGTTTGCGGAGAGGGGATTTTGAGTAAAGGGTTGATTCAGCCTCATGCGATGTCCCTGTAATCTGTAATGATAATTACATTCACCCTGCCTGTATTTAATATGCTCACATTCGTTATTAAATTATCGAATGGTGTTCAGATCCTTCACTGCGTTCATGATGACAAATACATAAATGCGGACGAGCAATGTCCGCCCCTGCAGGATTGGTTCAGGGCAACCGGATTTTTTTGCCATCAACTCGATTCCAAATAGCGGTTAAAGCAAGCCCCGTGTTGTGATAGATAATCGTGAATGCTATAATTGGCAATATTACAGTTATCGGGAGAAACTTATGAAACTGAGCAAGGAACATGTTCTGCATACTGCCCGCCTCTCCAGACTGGCGTTAACGGAGGAAGAGGTCGAGGAAATAAGCGAGCAGCTATCCAATATACTGGAGAACCTCGAGATTCTAAATGAAGTAGATACCACCGGCGTTCCCGCGACAGTCCAGCCCAACGCCCTGACCAACGTATTAAAAGATGACGTGGTAAAGCCATCGTTGCCGCAAAACGAGGTTCTTGCCAACGCCCCGCAGAGCGACGGCGATTACTTCAAGGTAAAGGTAGTTCTGGAATAGTTTGGATTAAACCGTAAGGAGATTACATTGTTGAACGGAAAGCAATTAACGATAAGTGAAGCCCATAAATTACTTAAAGACAGGCAGATATCATCGGTAGAGTTG
>JAAYNN010000136.1 GCA_012520835.1 Dehalococcoidales bacterium | reverse complement strand
TCCAGAAGCCCCGACAAGTCGGGACTGAAGGATCTGGGGAGTGGGGAGAAATCCCGATAAATTGGGACTACGGTATCAGGGAGCAATAAGGTTGCCGTTCGCCCTGAACTTGTCGAAGGGCCAAATGAACGGAAATCTAGTTTAATTTGCCGCCATTATGGTTCGATCCCGGCCTGTCGGGATTTCGTTCCGAACTACGGAACTCAACAGCCCTCAATAATGCTCTGATAATATCCGCGCATCCTGAGACTACAAAGGGTGGACGAAAAGAAACCCTATGGCGGTGACGTTGTAACAGTTGTTGTTACCGTCTTCGTAGTCGTCAATGTAATCGTAGTTACCACCGGAGACAGGTATGTAATTGTCGAAGTGTAATAGACTGTCGGTGTCCTGGTGGTCGTAACTGTATCAACTATCGTGCTGGTTTTAGTATAGGTCGTGTATACCGGACTGGTTGTCGTGACGGAAATGACCAGCGGAGAAATTACCGTTGCAGTAACTGTTGTCGGGATAGTTGTCAGCTGTGTTCTGGTGTATGTAGAAGTAGTAGTAACCGGACTGGTTGTCGTAACGGTTACCACAATTGCCGATATCGACGTTTCCGTTTTTGTCGTCGGTACCGTTACTGTTGCCGGAGTGCCTTTACAGCCAGCTAAACATAGTAATACAGCTATTAAAATTATTACCGCTAAAATCCTGCGCATCTCTTATTTCCCTCCTCTCCTTTATAATTTATAACGTTTCTTTATTATATTAGTTAGTGCTGGATATCACAGTCAATAGGTTAAGGATATATTTTCTGCTTTTTTAATAAATTTCCCACAACCTCGCGGTCGGGATATTAAATTCGGTAAGATAAATTGAGATTCGTCGCTTCCCATGGAGTGAAAGAACTTTTTCATACATTCAGGATAATTGGGTTTTACCCACTTGTAACTATTCCCCGACAGTGGTATGATACTAATATACAAATAATCGATAAGGTGAACATATGGCAACAATTATAAGAGACGAAAAGCTTACACGTGTATCCGGCAACGTGAAACCCGATTCCAGAAGAAGAGTGGTACTCCCCGAAACAGTACTGGCAGGTAAAGACATTGTTTATCACGTATATACCAACAGCTATGGACAAATCATTTTGGATCCACAGGTGACTATACCGGCATCCGAAGCCTGGATTTTCGAAGATAAAGCTGTTTTAGCTGCACTCGACGAGGGTATGGCTGAATCTAATAACGGACAATTAATCGACAGGGGTTCGTTTGCAAAGTATGCCGCCGATAAATCATAAATTACGACTTTCCCCTACAGCTAACGAACAGCTCGCAAGAATTGAAAATGACCCTTCACTTGAAGGCGTGCTTAAGCAAATACGAAAAACTCTGGGATTACTGGAAACCAATCTCCGTTCCAGATCGTTGCAGACCCACGAATACGAATCGCTATCGAAACGTTACAATAAAAAGGTGTTCGAGGCCTATGTCCAGCAGAATACCCCTTCTGCATACAGAGTATTCTGGCATTATGGAAACGACGAGATAGACGAAAATGGAAATCGTATTGCTATAATTACTGTAATCGCCATCATCCCGCATCCATAAAAAACCTCCCGTAATTACGAGTGCTTTGGTTATCTGTTAATCATTTGAATATTTATATCTCTTGACCTACAATAAAAACCGTTAAGAGACGGCGGACGCGGGAATAAAAATGGAAACACTTAAAATCACATCGCCCATCGATGAAAAAATAATAAAAGACATGAAAACGGGAACGAAGGTTCTCATTTCGGGAACTATCTACACTGCACGCGATGCGGCACACCTTAAAATGATTCAATCCCTTGAAAAGGGTGAAAAATTGCCGTTCGATATCAGGGGGCAGACCATTTATTACATGGGACCCTCCCCCGCCCGCCCCGGACATGTCATCGGCTCGGCAGGACCGACCACCTCCAGCCGCATGGACGGATACACACCGCAGCTATTGTCTAAGGGATTGAGAGCCATAATCGGCAAGGGAAACCGCTCCTCCGAGGTAATACAAGCTCTGAAAAAATACAACGCCGTGTATTTAGTTACATTCGGCGGAGCCGGTGCACTGATTTCAAAGTGCATTAAAAAAGCGGAGGTCATCGCCTATCCCGAACTGGCTGCAGAAGCCGTGATGAGATTAAAAATAGAGGATTTGCCCGCCATCGTTGCCAACGACATTTACGGCAATGACATGTATGCAACAGGCCGGGCGGCATACCGCAAAACGGAGGTTTAATTTTATGGAAGATTGCATTTTCTGCAAGATAATAAACGGCAAGATCCCCGGTGATTTCGTTTACAAGGACGCTGAAATAGTCGTTATCCGCGATATTAATCCCCTCACCCCCACCCACCTGCTGGTCATCCCTGTCAAGCATATCGCCATGCTGTCAGACATATCGCCGACGGATAATACGCTGATGGGCAACATGATTGCCGTCGCCAATAAAGCAGCTAAAGAACAGGGAATTTGCGAAAGCGGTTACAGGCTGGTCGTAAACAACGGGAAAAACGCCGGGCAGTTAGTAGCCCACCTGCACATCCACGTTCTGGGCGGCCGGCCGATGTCCGGCAATTTCGATTAAAATCAGGCTATACTCACATTGAATTGGCTCGAGGTTATAAAACATTCCGTTCGTTTAACCCTTCGACAAGCTCTGGGCGAACGAAATGTTCGAATTTATTTAATCATGACCGTTATGGTTCGATGCCGACCTGTCGGGATTTCGTTCCGAACTACGGAACTCAACAGCCTTCGATAATGCTCTGATAATATCCGCTCATTCTGAACCCGACGAAGAACACGAGCGGTTTTTATTTGATTTATGGGATTATGTAAATAAAGGATAATCCATTTATCAAAGAGTTATAAAGCCCGCTTTATTTTTTCCCATCTGCGGCAAAGCTCTTTTCGAGTTCTTCGAATAACCTGCGCTGTTCCCTGGTAAGCTTTTCGGGAGTCTGTACAATCAGCCTGACCAGTTGATCTCCCCTGGTATTGCGGCGCAGGTGCTGAATGCCCTTGCCTTTCAATGTAAAAATTCTGCCCGGTTGACTGCCCGGCGGCACCTTAAGCTTCTCATCGCCGTATAATGTCGGGATGTCGACTTCGGTACCGAGTGCAGCCTGAGCGAAATTGACCTTGAGGTCGTAAATAATATTAGTTCCCTCTCTAGCAAAGAAGTCGTGCGGCTTTACTTCAATGGCAACAAAAAGGTCTCCGGGAAGTGCACCTTTATCGCCGATATCCCCCTGTCCGCTCAATTTCAGAGTGCTGCCGTCATCAATTCCGGCCGGCACTTTCAATTTCATAGTATGTTCTTTTCGTTCCTTGCCGGAGCCTTTGCATTCGGGGCAGGGGTCGGTGATGATGCTGCCCTCGCCGTAGCATTTCTGGCAGGTGGTAATATTGGTAAATTGTCCGAAAAGGCTCTGCTGGACGCGCTTGACCTTTCCGCTGCCGTTGCAATCGGAACAGCGGCTGGTCTGGCTGCCGGGACGGGCACCGCTGCCGCTGCAGTTGGAACACTGCTCGGAACGGTTAATCCTGATGTCAGCGCTGCAGCCGAGTGCCGCTTCCTCAAAAGTAATAGTTATCTTTTGATGCAGGTCGGCTCCGCGCCGGGCGCTTCTACGTCCACCGCCTCCGCCGAAAGCATCGAAAAAGTCCTCGAAAATACTGCCGAAACCGGCACCAAAACCGAAATCGCCGAATCCCTGGCCAAACGAACCGTCCACGCCGGCATGTCCGAAGCGGTCGTAAGCGGCGCGCTTCTCATCGTCGGAAAGCACCCCGTAGGCTTCGTTTATTTCCTTGAATTTAGCTTCCGAGTCGTTGCCCTGATTGTGGTCGGGATGATACTGGAAAGCAAGTTTGCGAAAGGCCTTTTTTATCTCATCGGCGCTGGCGTTTCTGCCTACGCCCAGAACTTCATAATAATCTTTTTTGGGTGCCATTTTATATCAATTTCCGTCCTCTTATCCGGTTAAATATCACGCGTTTAAAAAAAGGGGCGCTACCCCTTTTTTAGTTAACCTTACTATTATATATCATACAGCTTTAATTACTCCAGTGGATTATATAATCCGCTGGAAAAAGGGGAGTGAAATATATTGAAAAAGCACTTTCACTCCCCTTGAATCAGAAGGATTTTATACATCGCGGAACTCCCCTTCTACCGTTCCTTCATCGTCTTTTTCAGGCGATTCTTCCGCCTCGCCGGGTTCGGCCTCCGGACCGGATTGCCCACCCTGCTGTCCGTATACGGAAGCGCCGGCTTTCTGCATAGCCTCGGACAGCTCCTGCGTCTTCTGTTTGATGTTCTCGACATCGGATCCCTGGAGCGCACTGCGTACCGCCGCTATCTTGCTTTCAATATCTTTTTTGATTTCCTCGGGAATCTTGTCTTTATTATCGTTAAGCATCTTTTCGGCATTGTAAGCCATGCTGTCGGCAGAGTTCTTGGCTTCTACCTCTTCCTTCCTCTTGGCATCTTCCGAGGCATGGGCTTCCGCTTCGCGCTGCATCTTTTCGATATCTTCCTTGCTCAAGCCGCTGGAAGCGGTAATGGTGATTTTCTGTTCCTTGCCCGTGCCCTTGTCCTTAGCCTTGACGCTGAGGATGCCGTTGGCATCGATATCGAAACTGACCTCGATTTGAGGAACGCCTCTCGGAGCCGGCAGTATGCCGTCGAGTATGAAACGACCCAGTGTCCGGTTGTCGTTTGCCATGGGGCGTTCACCCTGCAAAACGTGGATTTCAACGCTGGGCTGATTATCACCCGCAGTGCTGAAGACCTGTGTCTTGGAGGTAGGAATGGTAGTGTTGCGGTTGATTAAGGGGGTAGCCACTCCGCCAAGGGTTTCGATACCCAGAGTCAACGGGGTAACATCCAGAAGCAATACATCCTTGACCTCTCCCTTCAGTACGCCGGCCTGTATGGCGGCACCGATTGCCACCACTTCATCCGGGTTGACGCCTTTATTCGGCTCTTTTCCGAAGAACTGCTTTACTTTTTCCTGAACCAGCGGCATTCTGGTTTGACCTCCGACCAGCACCACTTCATCAATCTGAGCGTTTGTTTTGCCGGCATCAGCCATTGCCTGTTTGCAGGGGGTCAATGTTTTCTCCACCAGATCCATTACCAGTTGCTCTAATTTTGCCCTGGTGAGTGTGATATTCATATGCTTAGGGCCGCTGGAATCGGCAGTGATAAACGGCAGGTTGACCTCCGCCTTTTGAACAGTGGAAAGTTCTATTTTTACCTTTTCGGCTGCTTCCTTCAAGCGCTGCAGGGCGGTTTTATCACCCGAGAGGTCGATGCCCTGGTCTTTCTTGAACTCGCCAATCAACCAATCCATAATTCTCTGGTCGAAGTCATCGCCGCCCAGATGGGTATCGCCGTTGGTGGATTTAACCTGGAAGGTACCGTCTCCGATTTCGAGTATCGAAACATCGAAAGTACCGCCGCCCAGGTCGTAGACCGCGATGGTTTCATCCTTTTTCTTATCCAAACCGTAAGCCAGAGAGGCAGCGGTCGGCTCGTTGATGATTCTCAGTACGTTAAGGCCGGCGATTTTTCCGGCATCCTTGGTGGCCTGTCTCTGGGCATCGTTGAAGTAAGCCGGCACCGTAATGACGGCATCGGTTACTTTCTCTCCCAGATAAGCCTCGGCATCCGCCTTCAGTTTCTGCAGAATCATGGCCGAGATTTCGGGCGGGGTGTATTCCTGTCCCCCCATGACCACTCTTATTTCATTGTTCGAACCTTTGACGACCTTGTATGTTTTCCTCTCGGCATCTTCTTCTACCGTAAGTTCACGTCCGGCAGGTTCTCCCCATTTGCGCCCCATAAAACGCTTGATGCTGTAAACGGTATTTTCCGGATTGATAATTGCCTGGCGCTTGGCGATTTGCCCCACCAGCCTTTCACCGGACTTGCTGATTGCCACGAAAGAGGGAACCGTGTTGCCGCCTTCGGATGAAGGAATGACCACCGGTTCTCCGCCCTGCATCACCGCCACTTCACTGAAAGTAGTACCCAGATCGATTCCAATAGCTTTTGCCATGTTTTTAATACTCCTCCTTAAATTGACTTTAAAACTTTATTTTTAATAAATATTATTTGCCGTTACCGACCGTCACCATGGCCGGCCGTATCACCCTGTCGTATAATTTGTATCCTTTTTGCAACTCCTTCACTACCATTCCGTCTGCGCCGTCTACGTGCAGCACCGCTTCATGGACATTCGGATCGAAGGCTTCGCCTTCCGTTTTAATTTCTTTTACTCCCTGCGATTCCAGGCTCTTGTTGAACTTGCGCTCGATTAACCGGATGCCTTCCACCCACGGTATATCAGATATTTCCTGCGGGATTGATCCCAATGCACGTTGCAAATCATCCAGCACCGGAAGGAGTTCGCGTATCAATACGGTGTTGCCGAATTTGATGGTATCTTCTTTCTCCAGCTCGCTGCGGCGTTTATAGTTGATGAAGTCTGCCTGCGCCCTTTTCCAATTATCCAGATATGTCTCGGCTTCGCTTTTTACTTCCGCCTCAGCATTATCGGCCTCTGAAGATTCATTTGCCTCCGGCTGTTCGTTTTTCAATTCCTTATCATCGGGATTTTTACGTTTTTTATCTTTTGTCATGATTTCTCTATCTCCACAACATCAGTTGTTATTCATCTTTTTCATATTGCTCTGTATCTCCCTGCCGTACAGGTCGGACATCAGCCTGCTCATCATCGAGGACATGAAGCTGGTGGCTGAAATAGCCCTGCCATAATGCATACGGGTTGGTCCGACCACCCCGATAGTGCCGATAGCTTCATCCGCTATGCCGTAGCGGCTGAGTACCACGCTGAAATTCTGAATCGATTCGGCCCGGTTTTCCTTGCCGATGATAACCTGTACTCCGTACTCGTTGAGCTGGTTTTCCATCATGGCTTCGATTAATTTCCTCTGTTCCACCAGGCCCATCAGACTGGCCAGTCGGCTGCCGCTGTTGAACTCAGGCTGGTTCATCAGGTAATACAGCCCGTCTATATACGAATCTTCACTGCCGCGCTCGTCTTCCGTTCTCATCAGATTGACGATGCAATCGGTCACCTTTTGCTCGTTAAGAGACAACTCCGTTTTCTTGCCCGATATCTGCAAAGCGGATAAGCCGGCATAATTTTTAACCATTTTATCCGAAATTATTCTCAGTTCTTCCTTGGTCACCGGTTGCTCAAAGTTAACCAGCTGCTGGCGTACGACCGCTCCCCTCAGTACCAGCACAGCCAGTGCCAGTTGTTCCTGCAATGAAACCAGCTCCATGTGCTTGAAACGGCATGAAGGCGGCTTCGGGGATGTCATGATAGCTATATTTTGAACACGCTGCGACAGCAGTGTAACCGCCAGCGAGAGCCACTGCTCCAGATCGTACTCTACCTGGTGAAACATGTGGCTGATAAGGCGCTGCTCCTCTATCGGCAATTCGACATAGTTCAGGTTCTCCACATAAAAACGGTAGCCCTTGTCTGAAGGGATGCTGCCGGCAGCATGATGCGGACGGATGATATACCCATCGTTTTCTAAAGTAACCATTTCATTGCGTATCGTTGCCGAACTGATTTCCAGCCCGCAATCGAGTACAACGCTTGCCGATGAAACCGGCTGCGCCCTGGCAATGTATTGCCTGGTTATAGAACTAAGTATTGCTGCTGTCCTGTTATTCAATTCTCCAAACCTCGTTAGCAATCAATGGCTTCGATTGCTAATGTATTCTTAATTTATCATTTTATAAGGCTGTTTGTCAAGGGAGTTTAACAATTTTTTATAAACTAATACTGCCGAAAATTCCCTGCCTGTGCATTGCATATATTGACATAGCATAGAGCTGTGTAATACTATCGTTATAGAACAATTAAAATGATTCAGTTCGGTAATAGTGTTCGTTAATAGATAATTATCTTTGAAATACCATATTGCAGACACCACAGCCGAATAGTATTTTTAAAATCAGTTTTCAGGAGGCATAACGATGAGTGCTCCTAAGATTATCGGTGCAGTAATTCTCAGCATAATCCTGTTTATCGCTCTGTGTTTTTTCAGCGTGGCCGTAACTGTCAAAGTCACAGCTTTAAACTCTTCATATGTTACCTCGCTGGTAGAGGATATGCCGGTTTCGGAAATACTGGATGAAGCCGGAAAACAGGCGGATAGTGCTGATTCCCCTCAACTGGATATTATCAAGGGGATTATCGATAACGATGAGGCAACGATTAAAGAGCGCATAATCATGCTAATCAACGATATCTACGACTATCTCAATTCGAAGAGCGATGATATCGATATAGCGCGTATACTGGGAGATACGGTGCTTGACAGCGATTTTATGACGTCACTGGTTGAGGGTTCAGATTTAAAACCGCTTCTGGAAGAATTTATCGCAGATTTGATTGCGGATAAAGGACTGCCCTCAGGTTCATCTTTAGATGAATATATAGAAAATATTGCAGCGGACATCGAGCCGTGGGCAAAGGAACAGGCAGGCATCGTTATTCCCCCGGCATTCGATTATGTTCTCGGCAACAGCGATACATTCAGCGTCTCTGTTTCGCTTGACGAGTTGAAGGATGCTCTGGAAGAAAACCTGAAGCAGTCGTTCCTATCGTCACCTCCGCAAAAATACCAGGGATTATCGCAGGCCGAATTGGGGCAGATCTTCGATGCCCTGTTCGAACAGTACTCCGGCGAAATACCGCCTTCCTACACTTTTGATGAAAAGCTGTTTACCAATCAGGACGGAACGTCCATGGCCATCGATGCTACTGAATTAGAACAGGCTCTGCGCGATTGCAGGGAAGGTATAGGGATATTCAATATCGTTTTTATTGCCCTGATTATCCTGATACTCCTGCTGATAGCGGGTATCATACTGATTTATCGCGATATCAGGTGGTCGGCGCTCAACCTGGGAGTGGTTTCTTTTATCTTCGGTGCCGGTTTGATGGTTTTCTATTTCACTTCTCTGTGGATGATACGGGACTTCCTGGCGCATCAGGACATCGCTTTCAATTCTGTCATCCAGGACTGGTTGATATCCATATCCGGCAAACCGCTATTACCTATACTGATAATGTCTATCTGTTTCGCCGCAACAGGTATCGCTTTACTGGTAACCTGCTTCTTTTATAGGAGAAGACAGCGCCTGGATGAATTGCCTGTATATTGCGAATAAATCGACTACGGGGAAAATGACAGGGCGACAGCTCTGTCCAATAAGCTTCCCACGACCGTAAAGTCGGGATATTAAATTCGGTAATATAAATTGATACATTGCCGAAAATTATCGTTGTCAATTTAACCTTTTTTATGCAATATGCTATGCTATATCAATTACGACAGCCGATTCAGATTGGGAGTATAAATGAAACTGGGATTTTTAGAACTCGGTATAATTCTGGCCGTAATTCTGGTCATTTTCGGTGTTACCCGCCTCTCAAAAATGGGGCAGGATGACAGTAAGCATTATGTAACATACACGCCGGAAGAAGAGGCTATCATAAGAGAAAAGCGCCTTGCCCTGATCGCGGCGCAGGACGCTGAAGATGAAAGGATTCGTCGAAAACGGCGCGCCCGCGGCAGAATGCTGGGTTACATCCTCATCGGCCTGGGTATTTTAGCCATATTCTACCTGCTTTTTATTATAAAATGGGTAGCCACCAGCCCCCTCTGGATTTGGGGCGTGCTCATCGTTGTTTTAGGCATTGTAATCGTATACATGACACGCGACAAGTAATCGGCAAACCTGTTGACACAACACCGCATCGGTGTTACACTTCATTTTCATTCTGAATATACACGCTTTGTCAAGATAAGGATTGCATAGATGAAAAATTTCGGCATTATATACCACCCGTTGAACGAGGGCGCTCCGGAAGTAGCCGGCAGGATAGAACAATTTTTACTATCCCGCGGGCTTTCAGTCTGGCTGTGTTCGGCGTGGGATGGGAATTGCCTGAAGCAAAACATTTCGCGAGTAGATTGCGCCGTTACCGTAGGCGGAGACGGTACGATACTGCGAACCGCTCAGGCTATCGTTCCGCATGCTATACCGATAATCGGCGTCAATCTGGGCAAAGTCGGTTTTTTAACCGAGGTAGCACCTGACGCGGCTGTAGAAAACATAGCTCTGTTTTTAGATGGCGGGGGGTACATAGATAAAAGGGATATGCTGGAAGCCAGGCTGTTCGATGAAAGCAATTATGAAATGCGTTCCTTTAACATTTTAAACGATATCGTGGTTGCCCGCGGGGAAATCGCGCGTATAATTAATATCGAGGCCGCTATCGACGGGGTAACACTCGCTACCTATAAATCGGACGGGGTTATCTGCGCCACCGCTACCGGCAGCACCGGCTATTCGATGGCTGCCGGAGGCCCGATACTGCATCCCCAATCGCCGGCTTACCTGTTAACACCGATCGTGTCGCATTTGAGCTTCGATAAAATCCTCGTCATCCCGCCTGCATCGGTTGTACGCCTGCAGGTTGCTGCCATTCACAGGGCTATTCTGAGCATAGACGGGCATATCAGCCTACCGCTCGAGGGTGGCGATACCATTGAAGTCAGGCACAGCGACATCAAAACATGCTTCTGGAGAACAAATCCGGGAAGTTTTTACGGCACCCTGGAAAAGAGATTAAAGAGGTAACACTATGGAATACACTATTGAAAAAGCACGCATCAACAATGTCCCGCAGATACATAAACTGGTAAATCACTTTGCCTCCAACGGCAAGATGCTGGCACGCTCGCTTTCCGAGATATACGAAAACATCAGGGACTATTTTGTTATACTGGATAAAGACAGAGTGGTTGCCTGCGTTGCTTTGCATATCAGCTGGGATGATCTGGCGGAAGTGAAATCGCTTGCCGTAACCGAGGAACACCAGAAGCAGGGAGTCGGTGAAAAACTGGTAGAGGCATGCCTCAATGAGGCAACCGAACTCGGCATACCCACCGTATTCTGCCTGACATATGTCCCCGATTTCTTTGTCAAGTGCGGATTTGAAATGGTCGATAAAAGGGAGTTGCCGCACAAGATCTGGGGAGAGTGTTACCGCTGCCCCAAGTTTCCGGATTGCGACGAATCGGCGCTGATTTATCACATCAAAAAGAACAAATAATGTGAATGAAGAATTATTGCACAGCAAGATATTTTTTAAAGGCGAAATACTAAACGTACGGGTAGATGAAATCCGCATGCCTGACGGCAGTACCGCTACCCGCGAAATCATCGAACACAGCGATGCGGTAGCTGTGGTTCCCATAGACCGGCAGGGCAACATACTGCTGGTAAAACAGTATCGCAGAGCCGCCGGTAAAGAACTGCTTGAGATACCGGCCGGCAGTGTCGAGCCGGGTGAAAAACCGGAAGAAACCGCGAAACGCGAACTGCAGGAAGAAATCGGGTATCTCCCCAACAAGATAGTCAGCATGGGCGGTTTTTACGCCTCACCTGGCTACAACACCGAATACCTGCACCTGTATATGGCTACCGACCTGGTGCCAGCCAAACTGCACGCCGAGGATACCGACAGCATCGAAGTGGTACCGGTTCCCGTCAAATCGATTACGGATTATATTAAATCGGGCAAAATCCGCGATGCCAAGAGCATCGCCGGCATTCTGTACTATATGTTTATCAGATAATAAACCTACCATTGTCATTAAGGTTTCCGCTTAATCAGAACAACCGCAGAGACGGGCAATGCCCGTCCGCCAAATAACAAAAGCCGTTCGTGCCCTTTGTCAGGCTCAGGATGCGCGGTTATTATCAGAGCATTATCGAAGGCTGTTGAGTTTCGTAGTTCGGAACGAAATCCCTGATTGTCATGCCGAGTTCGTGAGGGACGAACGAAGTCCCGATAAATCGGGATTTCGTTACGGCTTGCCGTAACTCAACATCTGGGGGGCGGGGTTAATGAAGCCTTTTGTGGAGAGAATTTACCAAGCCGTTCGTGGTGAGCCTGT
>JAAYNN010000135.1 GCA_012520835.1 Dehalococcoidales bacterium | reverse complement strand
CGATGCTGACACCTGTTGTACTCCGTCCACAACCAGGGGCGAAGCAATACCAAAAAAGTCGAAAAATCCTGGTATACTTTTTGCGTTTTCGATAACTGCCGACACACCGCCTGCAGCTGATACTCCGGCTATAGTAACAATCGTTAAGGCCAGGATCATCACGATAGCCTGTACTAAATCTGTAAAGCTTTCCGCCAGAAATCCGCCAACCAGTGTATAGAGGATTACGACAAATGCGCCTAAAATCATAATAGGTTGATAACTGACATCAAATAAGGTACTGAAGAGCTTGCCGAATGTAACAAAACAACTGGCAGCATAGACAGAGAAAAACACCAGGATAAAAACTGCTGCAATGGTAAGGATAACCTTTTTATTCTCTTTGAATCTATTGCTCAAGAATTCCGGTATGGTTATGGCATTTCCGGCAACAATCGAATAACGCCGCAGACGCCTGGCAACCAGCAGCCAGTTAAGATATGTGCCTATGGCCAGGCCTATGGCTGTCCAGATTGCATCGCTGAGTCCGAACCAGTATGCGACACCTGGTAAGCCCATCAGCAGCCATCCGCTCATATCCGAGGCTTCCGCACTCATAGCCGTTACCCAGGGGCCAAGTGTTCTTCCGCCAATAAAATAATTCTCGCTGCTTTCATTGGCGCGCTTTGAAAAATAGAATCCGATACCAATAAGCAGTATCAGATATAGAATCATAACTATCAGTATCTGTACCAAATCACCGCTCATGTGTATGCTGTTCCCCTTTTCTTTTTTAATCCGTATATTAAAGAAACCACTAATCAGCAGTCTCTGTAGCAATGATTAAAAAAACAGCAAATCATCAATTGGTAATGCGATATTTTTACCTGACTAAATGTATCAAAACCTTAAATACTGTACCCTGATATAAGCATAAATTATGATATTATAACTTTACCGGTATTGACGGTCAAGGTTTTTGGATAAACTTTGCATTTTCAACTAAGTGCAAATGCAAAGATTGAATAGTGTTCTTGGCAACAAAGCCGATAAAATCCACTATCCGGTGCTCATCGATAAAAACATCAAGAATATTGCCAACAAGAAGTTCGATGATAACCGGTTGTATAATGACTTCGAGAATATCCTGTCGATGCGTAAAATGGATAATCCTGTTATGGGCTTGTTTGCCATTCTATTTGCCGAAACGAGCGCCGGCAGCGAGGCCGAGTTAAATAGTTTTGGTTATAGACTACAATGAGTATGTGAATTGCAACACACCCATTGGTGTTTGCTCTCCGCACCTGGGGCATTCTTTCAAGGAGACACCTCTTTAACGGATTTTTCGGGTAATCTCTACCACAACTCCGTGAATATAAACATCTTCTGGTTTATACTTCCCGTGGTTATTTTCCAACCATTGCTCACCATCACCATTTTGCTTATAGCGTTTAACTGAAGCTTCTCCTTCGATAATAACTATAACTAAATCCCCAGGCTCAGGTTGTATTTCTGTATCGACAATCAGGGTATCACCTTCAAGCACGTATGGCTCTAAACAAAGTCCCTTCACCCGATAGGCATGATATGATGACGGGGCTGCTTTGGCTCTTGTAGTAGCCACGTAATCAACAGGCTCTACTCCCCCGCCCGCTGAAACTTCGGCATAAACGGGCATATAGGCTTTAATAGACATCTCTATTTCAGACAACGCAACCCTTAGTGGCTTCGGTTGAAAACCCACTGGCAAGGGCTTTTTACCCTCAAGAGTTTCCAAATCTATATCGTAAACATCCGCTATTTTGCGAATAACTAATTTCCCCTGACGTTTTCCAGACTCAATCATTGCTAGATAGGTATTAGATATTCCGATAGATTCTGCAAACTCTTCCTGGGTAAGCCCCATGTTTTTTCTTATTTCCCGGACAATTTTTCCGGTTTTCTGTTTATCGTTTAGTTTCATCATTATTAACATATGTTAAATCTTTTTTACAAATCCAATTCTTTAATTCCCTTGACTGCCCTGCCGATTATTTTAACATCGACAGCCAGAATGTCTTTATATTCATCGTTACTGGCTACCAGTCGTAAATACCCGTCTTGTTTATACAACTGCCTTAGCACTTGACCTTCACTCGGCAAATCAACAACATAAATTTTACCATCAATTATAGTGTCAACCCCAGGCTGGATAAGTATGAAATCGCCGTCATCTATACCCTTTCCACGCATTGACTCTCCTTTCACCAACAACGCATAGAGAGCATCAATGTTGTATTGCCTGAGGCTTT
>JAAYNN010000134.1 GCA_012520835.1 Dehalococcoidales bacterium | reverse complement strand
TGAACGGTGTTGACAACACACCATAGACAATAAGCAGAATAATGGCATAGACCGAGGCTGCCGCAATCTGCGGTAAATCCAGGCAGCCTATAATTTGCGCCGAAAAGCCGCCCAAGGCAAGCCATAGTAAGAAAGCAGCAAACAATACCGCTTTAAAAAACGACAGGCGCCGGCTGATACGGGCAAGGCGGTTGGCCTTCAACTGCCTGTTTGCCGTTATCGCAGGCTCCGGCAGTTTTTCAGGCGTACTGCAATTATCCACTTGTCAACTCGTTTTTAAAATCAATCTGGTACGGTGAACCGACCGCGGGCATCCCAAATCGAGCGCTTTAACAACCTGTTCGGGTCTGCCCGAACCGCGGCTGCCGCACACCAGCCGCATGCCGATTACAGCCACATTTTCACCATAGCTTTCAAGCCACATGTGCTCTATTAACGGCCTCAGGTCGTATGACTTTATTCCGGTATCGCGCTCATGCTGCCAGGGAAACTGCTCTCTTGCCAGCATCGCTGTCAAGGCCTGTCTAATGCAGTCTGGTCCTTCTCCCGACGGTACTTCGACTGCGTATTCGGCTGCCGTAACCTGTGCCTGTAAAGAGGGCAATGTGCTGTCCACCTGGTATGTATTCATGATTTCCATACCGGCAGGCATCTGCCTGTTGACGGCAGCTGTAAAATTATGCGGAGATATGGTGTCGCTGATATAAACATCCATCAGTTCGGCATCGCCGGTAACACCGATCGCCAGCGGCGCCGCCAGCGATAAGCGTGGACGCGGATTGAACCCTTCTGAATAAGCAATTTCGATTCCGGCGCGCCGGAATGCCCTCACCCACACCCTGATGATATCAAGGTGCGATATGTATTTAACCACCGGGCCTCTCTTAAACCTTATCCTGAGCCGGTTCATTTTCTATCTTCTTTTCCCGGGTTACCATTATTTCTTCGATTTTATGCCCCTTCATGCGGCTGATAACAATCTTGAGATCCCTGTACTTGATTTGTCTGCCCTGCTTCGGAATGCGCCCTAATATCTGTAAAATAAAACCGGCTACCGTTTCATATTCACCCTCCGGCAGCCCCAGCCCCATCTCATCGTTGGCTTCATCGATACGCATAGTGCCGTCTATCTGGAAGGTGTTCTCGTCAATCGACTCGTACTCTTTCTCTGCCGCTGCCAGTTCGTCTCCCACCGGGCCGACGATTTCTTCCATCAAACGGCTCAAAGAAACGATGCCGGCCGTACCGCCGTATTCATCCACGATGATGCTCATGCGGTAATTCTTATCGCGCATTTCGGCAAACAGTTCGTCTATCGGCTTAGTCTCGGGGACGAAGTATGCCGGACGAATCAGGTCGTCTATCAGGCTTTCGGGAGTTATAGTTCCCTTCGCCTGCGCCATCATGACATCCTTAATCGAGAGTATGCCGACAATGTTATCCATGTTTTCCACATAAACAGGGAAGCGCGACATCGGGTTTTCGGCGTAGATGGCAAAAAATTCGGCAATCGTTTTCCCCTTTTCAACCCCGACCACCTCCAGCCTGGGAACCAGTACATCGCTGACCGGATTATCGCCGAAATCGAAAACAGCGTTCAACAGATCCGCCTCGTTTTCATCGACGGTACCTTCTTTGTGCCCGACTGTAATCATGGTCTTGATTTCATCCGCACTGACCAGCGTAGAGGGGGTCGACTTTCCGCCTATCAGACGAGTAATCCCGGCGGCTATCCAGCTGAGAATAAAAACCACCGGATAGAATAACCAGCTCAGCCATTCGACAGGACGTACAAAGAGAGTAGAGACCCTTTCCGCATGCTGCTTGGCAAAAGTCTTCGGTGTAGTTTCGCCGAAAATCAGCAGGATTATGGTCATGCCGACAGTAGCGATAAGAACACCGGTTTCATCTCCCCAAATAGATATCGCCATTGTTGTAGCAATAGCAGTTGCCGCAGTATTGACCAGATTGTTTCCCAGCAATATGGTCGATAAGAATCTTTCGGGTTTCTCCAGCAACCTGGCCACCCTTTTGGCGCCTCCGACATTGGATTCCACCATGTGCTGCAGGCGGAATCTTTCAAGGGATGTAAAAGCGGTTTCGGAACTGGAGAAAAAAGCGGAAAAAAGCACACAAATTACCAGAAGCACCAAATACAATGCTTCAACAGTCATCTTTACCTCACCTTAATCTGATTTCATGAGTGATAAACATATTCGGTTTTTAATGTTACCTTTTCAAGGTATAACATGACAATAATGATAACATCGACAGGTATGAGTGTCAAAATATCCACTCTGAAATATATCACTGTTATGCTATAATTGGCTGTTATGAAAATACTCGGAATCGAATCCTCCTGCGACGAAACAGCCGCCGCCATCGTTGAAGACGGCAGAAGAGTGCTTTCGAACGAAATCGCTTCCCAGGTGGAAATACATGCCCGCTACGGCGGAGTGGTTCCTGAAGTGGCATCCAGGCAGCACATTCTTTCTGTGATTCCTGTTATCCAGAAAGCAATGGAAGATGCTAAAGCGGGCTGGGATGATATCGATGGAATTGCTGTTACCGTAGGCCCCGGGCTGGCAGGCTCGCTGCTGGTGGGCGCCAGTGTTGCCAAAGCCCTGGCCGCTGTCAAGGGGTTGCCGCTAGTTGGTGTCAACCACCTGGAAGCCCATATATATGCCAACTGGCTGGGAGAAACCGAGCCGGTATTTCCGCTGCTATGCCTGATTGTATCAGGGGGACACAGCGACCTGGTTCTGATGAGGGGGCACGGGGAATATACCCTGCTGGGCAGAACCCGCGACGACGCCGCCGGCGAAGCCTTCGACAAAGCAGCCCGCATACTGGGACTGGGATATCCGGGAGGACCAGCCATAGACAAAGCGGCTGAAAATGGCAACCCCTGTATAGACCTCCCCCACTCCTGGATAAAAGGAACTGCCGACTTCAGTTTCAGCGGTGTAAAAACATATCTTCAAAAGCTGAGTGAGGAAGGAAAAATCGATAAGGATAATGTTGCCGACCTGGCAGCCAGTTTTCAAAAAGCCGTCGTCGATGTGCTGGCGGGGAAAACAATCGAGGCCGCCCTGCAAAACGATGTCAGGCAGATTCTGCTTTCCGGCGGAGTTGCTGCCAACCGCATGCTGCGCCGGGTTATTACGGAAAAATCACACGTTCCGGTACTCATTCCAAAACCGGTTTTCTGCACCGATAATGCCGCCATGGTGGCTTCCTGCGGCTATTTCCGCCAAAAAGCCGGCAAGACAAGCCCGCTCGATGTCGATGTAATACCCGGGCTTAAAATGTCGTAAAGGGCATTAGTTTTATAAATTTCGATTGTAGTGTCTGAAGAACGGTATTTTAAAACGCAACTAACAATTGATTGGACGCTATTGCCTGATAAGGCCATAAATTATTTTGCGGAAAAGGCACAGCTTCTGCCAAACTTTAAGAGCCCTGAATAAAAATTCGAAAGCAATGACAGCCTTTTTGCCATAGCCTTGCGTACACATGAAACTTCCTGCCATCCACCAGTTGCAGAAAATCTTTTTTTGTTTTATTATATGTATGTTAGCAGTCTCCTTTTGAGATTGCTAAAATATAAAAAGTGTTGTGAGTTTAATAAAAACAATTCGAAAAAGGAGGATATGGATGTCAATTAAATTGCAACCGTTAGCTGACCGCGTGGTCGTCAAACCGATCGAGAGAGAGGAGATGACCAAAGGGGGAATCGTCCTGCCCGATACTGCAAAGGAAAGACCGATGGAAGGCGAAGTTATTGCCGCCGGCCCCGGTAAATTGACCGATGATGGCAAGAGAATAGCTATGGACGTCAAGGTTGGCGATATTGTTGTCTACGCCAAGTACGGCGGGACCGAACTCAAGATCGACGGTAAAGATTATATGATCTTGAACGAAAGCCAGATCCTGGCTAAAAAATGCTAATCGGATAATTCAAGAAATAATTAATGTAGGAGAGAAAAAATATGGCAAAGCAAATAATTTTCGGAGAAGAAGCCAGGCATTCCTTAAAGAAGGGTATCGACACCCTGGCTAACGCAGTAAAAGTAACACTCGGCCCCAAGGGCAGACCGGTAGCTATCGAGAAGAAATGGG
This sequence comes from Dehalococcoidales bacterium, assembly GCA_012520835.1. Taxonomy (GTDB): domain Bacteria; phylum Chloroflexota; class Dehalococcoidia; order Dehalococcoidales; family UBA5627; genus UBA5627. The sequence continues at coordinate 779 of JAAYNN010000134.1, read as the reverse complement.
GCGCTCCCCTGGTAATCGATGACGGCGTCAATATCGCCAAGGAAATCGAACTTCCCGACCCGTTCGAGAACATGGGCGTTCAGATGGTGAAGGAAGCCGCCAGCAAAACCAACGATGCCTGCGGTGACGGCACCACCACATCAACCATACTTGCATCGACCATTATCAACGAAGGTTTCAAAAATATCGCTGCCGGAGCCGAACCTTTAGCTATTAAAAGAGGCATTGAAAAAGCCACTGCCGCTATTTTACAGAACCTTAAGGAAATCTCCACCCCTGTAAAAGGCAAGGAGCAAATCGTTCAGGTAGCCACCATTACAGCGAAAGATACCAATATCGGCAACCTGATTGCCGACGTAATGGAAAAGGTCGGCAAGGACGGTGTCATTACCATCGAAGAATCCAAGGGAACCGCTTTCGAAACCGAAATCGTCGAAGGCATGCAGTTCGACCGCGGATATCTCAGCGCTTATTTCGTAACCGATACCGCCAGGATGGAAGCCGTTCTGGAAGACCCGTATATACTGATTACCGATAAGAAAATCACCGCTATCGCCGATATCCTCCCCTCTCTGGAAAAAATCCTGCAGGTTACCAAGAATCTGCTTATCATCGCCGAGGACATCGAAGGCGAAGCACTGGCAACACTGGTGCTCAACAAACTGCGCGGCACCTTGAACGTACTGGCCGTTAAAGCCCCCGGCTTCGGCGACAGGCGCAAGGCTATGCTGCAGGATATTGCCGTTCTTACCGGCGGCACCCTGATTACCGAAGATATC
>JAAYNN010000133.1 GCA_012520835.1 Dehalococcoidales bacterium | reverse complement strand
TGCAATATGGAGTTAACGATATATTGTTAGTCAACGGAATGGGGAAGGTCAACTGCTCCAACAAAAGAATGCAAATATACCACACCTTTAAGGAACGGGGATATATCTTTGCCAGGGTAATTCATCCCAGTGCTGTAATATCGTCCGGGGCTTATCTAGCAGAAGGGGTACATGTAATGGCCGGAGCTATAATACAGACATTAGTAACTATAGGGGTTAATACTATAATAAATACCGGGGTCAGTTTAGATCATGAATGTATAATCGGTGACCATGTACATATTGCTCCGGGTGCTACCATTTCCGGTGGGGTAGAAATAGGGGATAATGTTTTGATTGGAGCAGGAGCCACTATAATCCAGGGAATTCATGTTGGAGCTAGTAGTGTAGTAGGAGCCGGAGCGGTGGTAACGAAGGATGTTAGGGAAGGGGTTACCGTAATGGGTATTCCGGCAAGGGTGGTGAGTGCATGAAGGATTGGCGTAAGACCTTAATACTTCCAGGAAAGAAAATTATTGATGCTATACGTATAATTGATAACGAAGCTCTGCAAATTGCCGTAATTGTAGATGAAAATCATCGTCTGCTTGGGGTGGTAACTGATGGTGATATCCGCAGGGCATTACTTACTGAAGTTAATCTACATAGTGAAATTCGAAGTATTATGACAAAGAATCCCCACACAGCTCGAATGGGAGAAAACCGGAAACAAATCCTGAATAAAATGAAGAACCATGCAATTCATCAACTACCGTTAGTTAATGAATTTGGACAAGTTGTTGGATTATACACACTGGATGAATTAACTAGAATTCAACCACGGGATAATATAGTGGTATTAATGGCTGGTGGACTCGGTAGCAGGCTAATGCCATTAACTAACGGTTGTCCTAAGCCCTTATTAAAAGTTGGCGGGAAACCCATTTTAGAAATAATTCTCGAAAATTTTATAGATTATGGGTTCAACAGGTTTTATTTTTGTATTAACTATAAAGCGGAAATGATAAAAGAGCATTTTGGTGACGGATCTTTATGGGGAGTAGATATTCAATACATACATGAAGAGAAAAGATTGGGTACCGCAGGAGCATTGAGCCTTTTACCGGATAAAACAAAAGAACCCTTAGTTGTAATGAATGGAGATTTGCTGACAAAGATAGATTTGCAACTATTACTTGATTTTCACGTACAGAGAAAAGCTACTGCCACTATGTGTATTCGCGAATATGAATATCCCCTACCGTATGGGGTGGTTAAATTGAAAGATGATATAATAGTGGGTCTTAAAGAAAAACCTGTTCAGAGGCATCTTATAAATGCCGGTGTATATGTACTAAATCCTGAAGTGCTTGACCTAATCCCAGAACATACCTTTTTTGATATGAATCAATTGTTTGACGAATTACTTGTTAAGGGACATAATCCGGTAGCTTATCAAATTCGGGAATACTGGATGGATATAGGAAGAATTAGTGATTTAGAAATAGCCAATGCAGAGTACCACAAATTGTTTGCTTGATATATTAAAATCTTTGCTTATTTAAATAGTAGGAGGCGTTAGTTTGAAATTCGTAGTTATTGGCTTAGGTTCAATGGGTAAGAGGAGAATACGGTGTCTTAAAGCTTTAGGGTATCATTACATTTATGGCTATGACATTCGAGACGATAGAAGACATGAAGTAGAACGGGATTATTCTATTAAAACATTTTCAGATTTAAATGAATTAATAGAAGCAACCAATCCAGATGCTTTTATAATCTCTGTTCCTCCAGATATTCACCATGAATTTATTAGACTGGCAATAAAGCAAAACAGACATTTTTTTGTGGAAGCTAGTGTATTGGATATGGGGATGGAAGAATTCATGAAGGATTGTAGTCAACGAAGCATCATAGCAGCTCCCTCAGCTACATTACTCTACCATCCGGCTATAGGCATGATAAAGGATATTTTGGACAAAGAGGAACTAGGTGTCTTATCAAATATTATTGTACATTCGGGACAATTTCTTCCTGATTGGCACAAATACGAACCAGTAAGTGATTTTTATGTTTCTAATCCTGCCACAGGAGGAGCCCGGGAAATTGTTCCTTTTGAACTGGGTTGGATTACCCATATTCTAGGTTTTCCGCACAGGGTATGTGGAAATTATAGAAAAACAATAGATATTCCAGGAGCCGAGAAAATTGAGGATACATATAACTGTTTACTTGATTATGGTAACTTTTTGGGGGTTCTTACTGTTGACGTAGTATCGAGATATGCTACACGAAGATTAGTTATAAATGGAGATAAAAAGCAACTGATTTGGGATTGGAACTATAATGCTATTCAACTCTTTAACCCCATAGAAGAAAAATGGGAAGAACGAAGCTATAAAATGGACTCTGCCGCCAATGGTTATAATGCAAACATCGGCGAAAACATGTATATAGAGGAAATACGCAACTTTATCGATGCTATTAACCGTAAGAGAGATTTTGTCAACAATTTGGAAAAGGATTACAGGGTCTTGCAACTTCTTTATGCTATTGAAGAGTCGGATAAAACTTCTCAATATGTAAGGATCAGATCATGAAAACCGGGATATTAATTACGGCTAGATTAGGATCCACACGGTTAATAGAAAAGCATCTAAAGGAAGTACAGGGGCACCCTATAATCTTCTATTTGATTGAGCGAATAAAGCACGAATTTGAAACGGAAATCAATAATCAAGAAATTGCCGTCTATATTACTA
>JAAYNN010000132.1 GCA_012520835.1 Dehalococcoidales bacterium | reverse complement strand
TTCACGTACAGGGGGGCTTAAATTCTTGTTATTTTAAGGGTCTTTTTTCGGGCATTCCCGGGCGCCGCGGGTACTTTTGAGGCGTTGAACTTATTTTTTCTATAAAAACCAGATAACGCTCATCTTCAAGTCCGTCCAGTCTAACTTTTTCGATAATCGATAGCTTTCCGCCCAGCATTTCAATGGCTTTAACGGATTGCTCCATTTCAACACGGATGTCACCTTTTTTCTGGGCGATAACAAAACCCCCGATGGCACAGAAAGGCAGAGTTAATTCCGACAAGACAGCCAGTTCCGCTACCGCACGCGATACCACAATATCAAATTTTTCACGGTACTGCGGCTTTTGTGCTGCTTCTTCGGCACGCGCATTCAGCACTTCGATATCTTTTAATTTGAGCTTTTCAAACAACTGCTTTATAAACAGAGCTTTTTTAGTTGTAGCTTCAAGCAGTGTCATATTGATATCGGGCAGTACAATTTTTAGAGGAATCCCCGGAAAGCCGGCTCCACTTCCGACGTCGATAATTCTACAACCGTGGCATTGTTTTGCATTTATTGGTGATACCAGTGTCAGTGAATCTAAAAAATGTTTTACCTGTACTTCTTCGCTATCGGTTATGGCGGTTAAATTAATGCGGCTGTTCCAGTCGACCAAATCACGATAGTATATGCTAAATTGTTCCAGTTTAGACGAATCGAGTGTTACGCCCAGTTTTGCTGCCCCTTCGGCAAGACGATTCATCGATATATCAGCCATTCAATTTAACCTCAGCAGGTATTATATCAAATAAAAGACGCTTACTCACAGGGTCACCAATAAAAATAGCAATATCTTCTCGCTTGATAACACCTGCACACAAAGAGTACAATTATGCTGTAGATAATTTAAGGAGTACTATTCGGTAATAGTGTCTAATTAATTGCTAATTACGTTTAAAGTATTATTCATCAGACACCACAACCGAATAATACCATTTAAGGAGTTATTTGCATGGAAACCAGTGCATGGAAAGTTAAAACCGGACTCGCAGAGATGCTAAAGGGCGGCGTCATCATGGACGTCGTTACCCCTGAACAGGCCAAAATCGCCGAAGCCGCCGGTGCCTGCTCCGTGATGGCTCTCGAACGAGTCCCCGCAGATATCCGCACCGCCGGCGGCGTGGCTCGCATGGCGGATATCTCGGTTATTGAAAATATTATGAAAGCCGTCAGCATCCCCGTCATGGCCAAGTGCCGCATCGGGCATTTTGTCGAAGCCAGGGTTTTAGAAGCTATCGGCATCGACTTTATCGACGAATCGGAGGTACTGACACCGGCCGATGAAGCCCACCATGTCTGGAAACACGATTTTAAAGTGCCCTTCGTCTGCGGTTGCCGCAATATCGGAGAGGCTCTACGCCGCATCGCCGAAGGCGCCGCCATGATTCGTACCAAGGGCGAGGCCGGCACCGGCAATGTCGTCGAGGCGGTCAGGCACATGAGAACCGTAATGGATAGTGTCAGGCAGCTTGTCAACATGCCGCAGGAAGAATTGATGTCTTTCGCCAGGGAAAACGGCGCCCCCTACGGACTGGTCAAACAGGTACACGATAGCGGCAAGCTGCCGGTCGTTAATTTCGCCGCCGGCGGTATCGCCACACCGGCCGATGCCGCATTGATGATGCAACTGGGCGCCGAAGGCGTTTTCGTCGGTTCCGGCATCTTCAAATCCGCCGACCCCGAAAAGAGGGCTAAGGCGATTGTCAAAGCCACTACCCATTATCGGGACTACAATGTGATTGCCGAGGTCAGCAAAAACCTCGGAGAGGCTATGCCCGGCATCGAAATCAAGCAAATACCCGAAGACCAGCTCATGGCTTCGAGAGGATGGTAGAAACCTTTATGACAAAGA
>JAAYNN010000131.1 GCA_012520835.1 Dehalococcoidales bacterium | reverse complement strand
CGAACGAAGCATCTGGGGTGGGGCATTAACGTGTTACCGCCTGTTGCCGAGGATACCTTTGTGCTGTTTCTCCCCACCCCCCAGATTCTTCAGTCACCCCCTGTGACTTCAGAATGACAATACTTAAACTGTCATCCTGAACGGAGTGAGGGATCTGGATGCAATTCGATATCAGTAGTTGTTACAACTTTATGAGTACTTCGGGGTCGACAGGCTCATCCCGACAGGTCGGGATCGAACCATAACGGCGACGATTAAATAAAAGTGTTTTCTTTGGCCACAACCCGTCGGGTCCGAAAAACGACAATCAACCGGCAGGCCGGTGTCGCAAGAAATGGTGATGAAATTATATAACAGGACAGGGTGAAATCGGCAGTCTTTTAGACTTCCAGCAGTTCTTCTTCTTTATCTTCCCTGACTTTATCTGCCAAGGTGATAAAGCTATCGGTAATCTTCTCCACCTTGTCCTGTGCACGCCTTTGGTCGTCCTGCGATATTTCCTTGTCTTTTTCCAGTTTTTTTAGTTCTTCGGAAGCATCGCGGCGTAAGTTGCGTATGGCTATCTTGCCCTCTTCCACCCTGGCTTTGACTATCTTGATGAGTTCCTGCCGCCTTTCGTTGGAGAGGGGAGGAATGGTCAGCCTGATGCAGATTCCATCGTTGTTGGGAGTCAGCCCCAGATTGGATTTCAAGATTGCCTTTTCGATGGCTTTAAGGCTGCCCGGGTCCCACGGCTGAATGATTAAAAGATTGACTCCGGAAGTGGAGATGCCGGCGATATGATTGATGGGCATGGTGGCTTCGCCGTATTCTACCCTGACATTTTCTACCATGGCTGGACTGGCTCTGCCGGTGCGAATACTGCTCAAGTCCTTCTTCAGTACATCCAGTGTGGTTTGCATTTTTTGGTCCATTGTCAATAATACTTTTTCTATCATTTCACTACCCATCATTTATTAAAGTACCAATGTGTTCGCCCATTACCAGCCGTTCCAGGCTGTTCGGGGCTTGAAGGTCGAAAACGATAATTGGCAAACCGTTTTCCAAGCACAGCGAGAGTGCGGTGGAGTCCATTACCTGTAAGCGTTTGTTTAATACATCCAGATAGGTTAAATGGTCGAATTTTTTAGCGGTGGAGTCCTTGCGCGGGTCGGCGCTGTAGACGCCGTCGACGCTGTTTTTACTCATCAGAAGTACTTCCGCCTCGATTTCGATGGCGCGCAGGGCGGCGGCGGTGTCGGTGGTCATATAAGGATTGCCGGTGCCTCCGGCCAGTAGCACTACGCGTCCTTTTTCAAGGTGGCGGATGGCGCGCCGCATCAGGTAGGGTTCGGCTACCTGCTCGATGATAATAGCTGAAAGCGTCCTGGTGACGATGCCCTGTTTTTCAAGGGCATCCTGAAGTGCCAGTGCGTTTATAACTGTAGCCAGCATGCCGGCGTAGTCTGCGGTAACGCGGTCCATGCCCTGTTTGGCTACAGTAGCACCGCGCCAGATATTACCGGCGCCTATGACCGCGGCGACTTCGACACCCATAGCTGCGATATTGCTGATTTGTTTGGCAATTCTGGCAATAGTAGGGGCGTCAATGCCAAAGTCGGTGTTACCACGGAAAGCCTCGCCGCTGAGTTTCAGCAAGACTCTTTTGTACTTGGTATCACTCATTTGTTATCCTGCTTATTCGGATAAATCGAACCGCGCAATGCGGCTAACCTTGATATTTTCTCCCATTTTGGCGATGTTCTGGACGATAATATCTTTAATCGTCAGTGCCGGGTCTCTGATATAAGCCTGATTTAAAAGGCAGACGCTGTTAATGTCCAGTTCATCTCTTTCTGCCTGTGGCATATCGGCAGGAATGTTCTCTTCCGAGATATATTTGGGATTCATAGCAGCAACCTGCATGGCTATGTTGTGCGCCAGTTCCTTGAATTCATCGGTACGGGCGACAAAATCGGTTTCGCAGTTTAATTCCACCATGGCTCCGATACGTCCGCCGCAATGAACATAAGCTTCGACCAGTCCCTGGTCGGCAACCCGGTCGGCTTTCTTGGCGGCTTTGGCAAAACCCTGTTCTCTCAGTATTTCAAGGGCCTTTTCCATGTTGCCATCGGTTTTAATTAAAGCGGCACGGCAATCCATAAAACCGGCGCCGCATTGTTCTCTTAATTCTTTAATACTGGCAGCAGAAATTTCCAACGTTCATCCCCCCATTAAATTAGACTAGAATTATTTACTCTTCGGTTATTACGGTTGCGGTTTCATCCAGTATGGCTTCAGCCGTTTCCTGTGAAACGGGCATCTCGCCGCCTCTGCCTTCGATGACAGCGCTGGCAATCTTGCCGGTAATCAGCTTGATAGCCCTGATGGCATCGTCGTTGGCAGGTATCGGATAATCTATGATGTCGGGCAGGCAGTTGGTATCGACAACGGCGATAATGGGAATGCCTAACCTCTGTGCTTCGACGATAGCGATTTTTTCTTTAACCGGATCTATGATGAAGAGGGCATCAGGCAGCCTGGTCATTTCTTTGAAACCGCCCATGTTTTTGTTCAGGCGTTCGATTTCCTCGACCAGCTTGGAGGCTTCCTTCTTCGGCAGGCGGGCAAAATCACCCTTGGCCTGCTGGTCTTCAAGTTTTACCAGGTAGTCGATTCTCGATTGAATGGCCGAGAAGTTTGTAAGCACGCCGCCGATCCAGCGCTGATTGATAAAGTACATGCCGCAGCGCCTGGCCTCTTCTTCAATGATGTCCTGAGCCTGTTTCTTGGTTCCGACGAAGAGTATCTTGCCCCCCTCGGCAGCCAGATCTTTAACGAATTTGCAGGCTTCCTCCAACATGGCAGCTGTTTGTTCGAGGTCAATGATGTGGATCCCGTTGCGCTTGGTGAAGATGTATTTCTTCATGTGCGGGTTCCAGTGACTTGTCTGGTGCCCGAAATGTGCTCCGGCTTCCAGTAATTCTTTAATAGTTGCAGTATCCGCCAATTTTATCCCTCTTTCTAGTTACGCTTTAATTAGTTTATAAGTATAACATAATCGATTTATGTAGTAAATATTCATAAGCTGTACTCTATTATAACACAGATTACAGGTGTCTTACCCATTCGACGGCATTTTGGAAGATTTTTAATCCGTCCCCTTCCTGTTGCAGGTTATCGCTTGTCCACCTGGGGTGCTGGCTGGCTGTTATAAAACGCTCCGGGTGCGGCATCAGGCCGAAGATGCGCCCGCTGGAGTCGCAGATTCCGGCAATGCAGTTTAATGAGCCGCTGGGGTTTTCGGGATAATTCATTGTCGGATTGTCATCCCCGTCGGCATAATAGACGGCGACATCGACCACTTCCAGCGTCTCCTTATCGGCAACGAACTTGCCCTCTCCGTGAGCCACCGGCAGGTACATTCCGGTGATTCCTTTGGTAAAAATGCAGTTGCTTTTCATATTAACCTTGAGGTTTACCCAGCGGCATTCGAACTTTCCGGAGTCATTATTGGTCAGGGTGGCCCTTTGTTTTGTATTCATAGCGGAAGGGTCGGGCAGCAGCCCGCTTTTTAGCAGAATCTGGAAACCGTTGCAGATGCCGATAATAAGTCCTCCCTTTTCGACAAAGCGCTTGACATCATCACCCAGTTTCAGGCTGATTTCATTGGCAATTACTTTTCCCGAGCCGAGGTCGTCTCCGTAGGTGAAACCTCCCGGCAGAACTATGATGCCGTAATCTTCCAGTTTTTTCTCGCGGCGCATCAGTTCCCCGATGTGCACCATGGAAACATCTGCTCCAGCTTTTTGGAAAGCGAAAGCGGTTTCTATGTCGCAGTTGGTTCCCGGTGCGCGCAGTACCAGTGTTCTTGCTTTACTCATCTGTCATCTACCAGCCCAGCGGTTTCTGCCAGGCTTCCTTTAATTTATCTAATTCGACTTTCAGAATTACTTCGTTGTTCAGTCCGAAGACCTGCATCGAACTGAGTGCGGTAACCTTGCCGATGTGGGCAAAGGGTGCATCACCCATGGTCTTTTCGAATTGATTGACGTCCTGGGGTGAAACCTCTACCAGGAAACGACTGTTGGATTCGGAGAATAAAATGTAGTCGTCGCGCATGATCTGGTCGCCCAGCGGCACCTTGCTCAGCATAATCGTGGCGCCTTTGCCTCCGGCAAAAGCCATTTCCGCCAGCGCTACACCCAGCCCCCCCTCGCTCAGGTCGTGGCACGCTCTTACCAGCCTCTTATCGGTGGCTTTACTGAGGTTATCCATCATTGTTTTCGCCTGACTGGGATTAACCTTCGGGGCATCGTTTCCCAGGTATCCCATGCTCCTGAAATACTCCGACCCGCCCAGTTCGTTATAGGTAGTACCGACGATATAAATCAAAT
>JAAYNN010000130.1 GCA_012520835.1 Dehalococcoidales bacterium | reverse complement strand
CAAGAGAAGAATTGATGTCGTCTTCTGCACTGGCAAGCGGATGGAAGTTCGACCCGCCGGTAAAAAGGGTGTACCTGGAACTGGCGCCGCCCGGCATGCAGGATAACACCAGCGATCTTGCGCGACTGTTGAAAAGTATAAAGCAACAATGCGGGTTCGATAACGTTTCTGTTGACAGTAATATTTTATACGAACTGGCTGATATTCTACGTAAAGATGACTGGAGCGTATCGGTTACGCTGCTTGAGGATATCGATTGCAGCTTCAGGTTGACTCGCATTGAACCAGGCGATACCAGAGCAGCAAATTATGCGCTGGTTTTTGATATAGGTACGACTGCGGTCAGAGGACAGTTGCTAGACTTGAACCGCGGGAGGGTGCTGGCACATGGCATCGATTATAACCGCCAGATAAGTTACGGCGAGGACGTTATCAGCCGCATCGCCTGGGCGCAAAAACAGGATGGAATGGAGAAGCTGCAAAAAGCGATAGTAGCCACCATTAACGATATGATGAAAAACCTGATGAAAAAGGCTGCTATCGAAACGACAGATATAAATCACATCATAGTAGCGGCAAACACCGTAATGACACAGTTGTTAATCGGTCTCAATCCTAAATACCTGAGATTATCGCCTTATGTGCCGACAGCAAATTACCTGCCATTGATAAAAGCCCGAAACACAGGGATAGATGTGGAGGATTCCGTTTATCTCTATACCATGCCATGCGTAGCCAGCTATATCGGCGGGGATATCGTTTCCGGCATACTGGGAACCGGGATATATCAAAGGGACAGATTGACGCTCTATATAGATATCGGTACTAACGGGGAAATCGTGCTCGGCAATAAAGACTGGATGGTCACTGCCGCCTGCTCTGCCGGCCCGACTTTCGAAGGGGGCGGCATCAAACACGGCATGATCGCCACAAGCGGAGCTATCGAAGGCTTCGATGTCGATGACAGGACATATGAACCAATAATCACTACCATAGACGACGCTAAACCAAAGGGAATCTGCGGCTCGGGGTTGATTAATATTGCCGCCAAACTGCTTGAAAAAGGGGTTATCGACCGGAACGGCAAATTCAATAAAGGATTATTGAACCGCAGAATCCGGGAAGGTGAGAACGGATTTGAATATGTGTTGGCCTACGGAACCGATACGCAAACATATAAAGACATCTCCTTATCGGAAACCGATATTGCCAATCTTATCCGCTCCAAGGCCGCCATGTATGCCGGATACCGCACGCTTTTACAAAGCGTCGATAAGAAATTCAGCAATCTGGACCAGGTGATTATCGCCGGCAATTTCGGCAGCAATATCGATATTGAAAACGCCATAAATATCGGGCTGTTACCCGATATACCGAGAAACAGATTCCTATTCGCGGGAAACGGGTCATTGCTGGGAGCCAGGTTATCCGCTTTCTCACGCGATCTTATAAGTGACGGAAGAAAAATCGCATCCATGATGACAAACCTCGAACTATCCGAAAACAGCCTTTTTATGGATAACTATGTTGCCGCCCTCTTCCTGCCGCATACCAATAGCGCTGAATTTCCATCGGTTAAAAAGGGAGGTAAATAAATTATGACAGCTATAATTCTTGACGGAACAGCCACTGCTAAAAATATTCGCGAAGAATTAAGCGAAGAAGTCGTTCATTTAAAAAAGCAGTACGACCTGGTACCGGGGCTGGCAACAATACTGGTCGGCAGCGACCCGGCGTCACAGCTTTATGTCGGCATGAAAGTTAAAACCTGCAAAGCCATGGGATTATATTCCGAAAATTATGACCTGCCGGCTGAAACAACGCAAAAGGAGTTGCTGGCTTTAATCGAGCGCCTTAACAATGAGGCTAAAATCCATGGAATACTGGTGCAGGTTCCACTGCCGCCGCATATACATGAAAACACCATTTTAGCGGCTATCCATCCCATTAAAGATGTGGACGGATTCAATCCCGAAAGCGTCGGCAACCTGATGATCGGAGAAGCCAACTACCTGCCCTGCACTCCGCTCGGAATACAGGTTCTGCTGCAGAAATATAGCATAGAGACCGAGGGCGCCGACGTGGTAATTATCGGCAGGAGCAACATTCTGGGCAAGCCGATGGCCGGCATATTGATGCAAAAAGGCAAGGGAGCCAACTCCACCGTAACAGTATGCCATACAAAGACCAGAGATTTGGCCTCTCATACCAGAAGAGCCGATATCCTGATTGCCGCCGCCGGCAGCAAACCGCGCTTTATTACCGCCGACATGATCAAGGAAGGTGCGGTTGTTATCGATGCCAGCACGCACCGCGTCGGGGAGACGGCGGACGGAAAAGCCATTATCTGCGGTGATGTCGATTTCGATTCGGTTAAAGAGAAAGCGAGCGCCATTACCCCCGTTCCCGGGGGCGTTGGGCCGATGACCATAGCTATGCTTATGTCAAATACTATTAAGGCCGCTAAAATTATCAACATGCTGGCATAAAACGGAGAATCGAATGTCTTTTAAAACCCCCGAAATACAATATAACGGCAGAATCAGGGAAATAAAGCTCGGCAGCGGAGATAAAGCTGTTTCCGCAGGCGGAGAAAGCGCCTATAATTTCTATACCTTCGATGCCAAAATGCCGCATCTTCCGCTAATCGCCATGGAGGTTTACGATGCGACACCGGAAAACTGGCCTGATGCGGCCATAGAACCCTTTGAGGATGTTATAGATGACCCGGTTAAATGGGCAAAGAAATGCATCAATGAGTATCAAGCTGAGATGATATGCCTGCAGCTTTCGAGTACCGATCCCAACGGGCTGGACGTAAGCGCTGCCGAGGCAGCGGAGACTGCCAAAAAGGTAGCCGATGCCATCGATGTTCCCTTGATTGTCTGGGGAACTGCCAATCACGATAAAGACAGCGCGGTTTTAACCAGGGTTTGTGAGGTTTGCAGGGGTAAAAATCTGGTTGTCGGACCTTTGGAAGAAGGCAACTATAAAAACATCGCACCCGTTGCCGTAGCTTGCGGGCATACCGTTATTGCCACCAGCCCGATCGATATCAACCTGGCGAAGCAGTTGAACATTCTTCTGGGAAATCTGGGTGTGCCGGACGACAGAATCCTGCTCGACCCGACCGTCAGCAGCATCGGCTACGGCATAGAATACGCCTATTCCGTCATTGAAAGAATCAGGATTGCCGCACTGACACAGAACGATGAAAAACTGCAATCCCCCATCATCTGCAACATTGCTGCCGAAACATGGAAAACCAAGGAAGCCCAAATTCCAACCTGTGAAAATGCGGCGCTCGGCGATGCTGAAAAGCGTGCCGTACTGCTGGAAGCGATGTCGGCGATGACGCTTGCCAATGCCGGTGCCGATATCCTGATTATGCGCCACCCGGAAGCCATAAGGCTCGTTAAAGAAATGGCCGCCGATTTAACTTCTAAATAGCCTTTCTTTCAATAATAAATGCACCGGATATTCAAATGACTGATTATACATTCCCGCTGCCATACGGACATGAATATGAAGGCGAACGAATCCGCGCGGAGAATCTGCGGCTCGAATGCGGCGGAGCAGGTAGCCGCATGGTCGAATGGCTGACGACTGCCGGTATGGAAGAAATCGAAGACGGCAGAATCGAAGTAGTCGGGCCTGATATAAAAGATGCCTCCGAAAAGACGACTTTGCCGCTTGCGATAGTGGTGAAAGTAGCCGGCAGCAAAATGCAAGCGGATTATGAACCGGTGCTGGAAAAGCAAATCCACCGCATCTTAAACCGCCTGCAGGGCGTAATGCACATCGGCCAGCGCGCAATAGCCTGCCTCCGGATCTCCAAAGCGGCAGTTGAAAAAGGTTTTACGTTGCGTCATCTCGGAGTAATACTGCATAAAAAATTGCTCGAGGATTTCGGACGGATTGTCGATAAAGTACAGGTAACAATTTATACCGGTGAGGATAAGGTTGCCGAGATATTTGCCGAAGCCGAAAATGCTTACCGCTTCAGGGATACGCGTATCGAGGGCATGACCGATGAGGAGACTGATACTTTTTATTCATGCATAGTCTGCCAGTCGTTTGCCCCTTTCCATATCTGTACCATCAGCCCCGAACGGAGCAGCCCCTGCGGCTCCTACAACTGGCTGGATTGCAAAGCCTCCTCAGAGATAGACCCGGCCGGCCCCAACAAAGCGGTTTTAAAAGGAAAGGCTAAAGACAGCAGACTGGGGCAATGGCAGGGTATAAATGATTTTGTTAAAAAAGCCTCCCAGGGTAAAACAGAATATTACAATCTGTACAGCATTATGGATAAGCCGATGCCCACCTGCGAGTGGGTGGAGTGTATTTCCGCTGTATTACCCCT
>JAAYNN010000129.1 GCA_012520835.1 Dehalococcoidales bacterium | reverse complement strand
CAAAAACAAGTAAAACTTCAGTGATGCCAAATTAAACCCATACCGCTACGATTCAAATGTAGTAAACAGAACGTCATCCGACACTCACCATCTCCCTTACAGTGTTATCTGTCTGATGCAACCTGTCTGGCATCTTGCCGTCTGCTCAATACTCACTATCGATAACGCTTGATTTATGAATAGAATAGAGATAAATCAGGCACAATTGAGTACAAGTTGCCTATGCCGGGAGAGGAAAATAAACAGGTAATGGTAGTGCATTATTTTAAACCATGTTTATGACGATTGTTTTTCCTCTGATGCCTTTTCAATTTTATCCAACTGGTCAACTACCTCTTAGCGCTTTCAATAATTTAATACCCATTTATATAAAGGGGGGCGATAAACCCGATATCGAGTTCTGCGAACAGGTATCATGCTTATCGCTCCGGTGTTGTTGCAAGAGCCGTAAACCCTGTTTAATTTTTACAATTCTATAACAAAACTTAAGCTTCCTATCTGTCTGTGGCTTTTATCCAGATGATAGAATTGTATCCCCTTATTCTATATATCAAATCATCTTGAAAATACCAGTGCTGTCTTACACGCTTCCATTTTCAGTATAAGGGGAATTAAAGCTTGGGATAAGGACTAATGGGGCGGAAAAATAGGCCAAAAGCACCAATTTAAAAAGGGGAGCTTATAATTATTAAAAAATGTGGCAAACCGGCGGTTTTAGCCGTCGATTTGATAAAATTAGAGCCTTTATTGGCTGGGAAAATTAAGTAGAACATTCTGGAAAGTATTTAAATTTGATGTCTTGGAATTCCTGATATTGGAGCATAGTTTTCTTTTCTATCATACGATAAATACTGTCTTTTGTAATATATTTGGTTTTCCGTCTTTACAAATATTTAACGAAGATTTTACCTGCTGCTAATCTCTTCATAATACTTCTTTAATATCCAGATAATAGAATAAAAACGTCAAAAATTTCGGGGCTTACGGTTTTAATAACGCTGTGAACTTTATAACCGCGATTGTTGGTGATAAGAGAGAAAGAAAAAATATTTTTGGTATATGCCAATATACCAAATTGATATATGAAGATTTTTAAAAAGGAGGCAATAAAGGAGACATATATGAGGAAAAAAATCATTTCTATGCTGTTTTGTGTTGTATTGCTTTTTTCGGGTTTATTGGCAGGCTGTACAGCAGGTGAGCAGAACACAAACACCGGCACATTCGTATTGGGAAAAGCTCCCAAATATGTATTCATGCTTATCGGGGACGGCATGAGCGCGGTTCAGATTAATGCTGCGCAGGTTCTTAACGGCAACAATACGTTAGGTGAAATCTCAACCAATAATCTGTTATTCGCGAGTTTTCCCGCCTGCGGTATGGCAACTACACATGACTCTACCTCTTTCTGCCCCGACTCCGCTTCGACTGCGACGGCCATGTCAACCGGTTATAAAACTCATAGCGGTGTAATCGGTATGGCAGTCGATAAGTCCACGCCAGTCACGAATATCGCAGAACTTCTTAAGGCCGAAGGTATGAAAATCGGAATCATATCTACTGTGACTATTAACCATGCCACCCCCGCTGCATATTATGCCCATGTCGCAAGCCGCAGCGATTACTATGGTATAGCCCTGCAAATGGCCGAATCCGGCTTTGACTTTTTCGCAGGCGGTGAGATTAGCAAACCCACCGGAAGCAATAAGGATCAGAAATCCGCCTATGAAATCCTTAAGGAGAAAGGATACACTATCGCACGTACCGCTGCGGAAATAGCTGCTCTTAACGCTTCTACCGGCAAATGCTATGCCATTGCCCCCAATATTCAGGACAGCGGTTCCATGACCTATGCCATCGACCGGCAAGAAGGGGATATTTCGCTGGCGGATCTGGTAGCCAAAGGCATTGAGGTTCTCGATAATAAAAAAGGTTTTTTCCTGATGGCGGAGAGCGGCAAGATCGACTGGTCCTGCCATGCCAACGATGCTATGACTACCATAAAGGAAGTTCTTGACTTCGAAGCTGCCGTCCAGGTGGCATATGACTTTGCCCTGAAGCATCCCGATGAAACCCTGATTATCATTACAGGCGACCATGAAACCGGTGGTATGACCATCGGCTACGCCTCTACGGGCTACGATACTGCTTTCAATATCCTGAACAACCAGAAACTTTCCTTTGTAGAATTCGATAAACTGGTAAAATCTATGCAGAAAGCCGATTCCAATCTGACCTTTGAAAAAGTCATGCCGGTTATCACCCAGTACTTCGGCTTGAAACTCCCCTCCGGCAATGCCGAAGCAGATGCTGCCGATCCGTTAGTCCTTACCGATTATGAAGTTGAGAAACTCCAGAATGGATTTACACAGGCTATGCTTCCTTCCGCTGACCGCGAAGCTGATGAAGAATATGCACTGCTCTATGGTACCTACGATCCATTATCCGTCTCGATAACTCACATTATCAATAACAAGGCCGGCCTCGGCTGGACATCTTATGCGCATACCGGGGTTCCCGTTCCTGTTTATGCCTACGGAGTAGGTTCGGAATTGTTTAACGGTTACTACGACAATACAGATGTCTTCCATAAGTTGTGTACGATCTGCAAAATAGATTAAATCGAAAGATGAACAGGTAATAAGCCTCTGAGGGCTTATTACCTGTTCCCCAGTAAAAGGATTATTGATGAGGGTAAAAATAAAAAAGAAAGAACTGGTATTTACCCTTTTTTTCCTGCTATTGATTCTGATACTCATCTTTATACCGACCGGTTTTGCTCGGCAGATATACTTTAATTCAGAGGGCGCTAAAGCCCGCGTGCTCGATGTTGACAATACGGGCATCTACATCAACGGTATAATCCGCCAGGGAGACCAGATTTGTTTCATTGAGATACTGACGGGTGAACATAAAGGGGAAACAACCAAAGCTATCAACCTTCTCGTCGGTAAAATGGATATCGACAAGCTTTTCGAGCCGGGGGACACGGCCTGGGTTATCATTGAAAACAGCCCGGATGGCAATATCAGTTTTGTGAACATGGTCGAGCACTACCGTATCGGAAAAGAATTGTTGCTCATCGGGCTGTTCGCGTTGCTTATAATCGTTTTTTCCGGTTTTACCGGTATCAGGACATTATTGTCCTTTGCATTTGCGCTGCTTGCGATATGGAAACTGCTTATTCCGTTTATGCTAAAAGGTTATCCACCGGTTCTCGTGGCCCTGGTAGTTGGCTGTATGATCACGGTTGCAACGTTATTCATGGTGGCCGGATTGTCAAAAAAAGCCTATGCTGCCATTGGCGGCGCTCTGGCCTGTTCGCTTGTTACATGCCTTTTATCAATAATATTTACCAAATACATGGGTATTCACGGCGCAGTTTTGCAATGGTCTGAATCGCTATTATATTCAGGCTATCAGAATCTCGACCTCACGCAGGTGTTTATGGCCGGGGTTTACCTTGCCTGTTCGGGCGCCATACTTGACCTTGCCATCGATATCTCAGCCGCTCTCGACGAACTGGTTACGCACAAGCCCGATATTACGCGTTCAGAACTTGTACGCTCCGGTCTCAATATCGGAAAATCCGTAGTGGGCAGCCAGATCACGACGCTGCTTCTTGCCTATATGGGCAGCTACCTATCCATCTTGATGGTATATATGGCGCAGGCGACGCCTTTTATGAGCATTTTAAACTCGAAGACGATATCGTCTGAGATTTTGCATACGTTTGTCGGCTGTATCGGACTTGTGCTGGTTTCTCCGGCGACATCGTTAATCTCGGCTTTCCTGTATAGCAGGAAACGCAAGTATAACAAGAATGCAATTGAAGAGGAAGTTGTCACAGAGTCATCTCTGCTAATTGCGGATTAGCACATGAATTCCTGTCTTGTATATCAGGACGTCTGCCAGTGAAACTTTTGGTGGACCCGAGGGGGTTCGAACCCCTTACCTCCTGAATGCAAATCAGGCGTTCTCCCAACTGAACTACGGGCCCATGCTGCGGGATGATGACGATACACTATTATATCAATGAAACAGGCGTTTTAGCAATTTGACGGGTGCGCTGTTTTCAGCCGGGGCGTAATTGACAGCAAATCGGCGTCGCTTCCTTCGACAGGCTCATGATGAACGGCTCGGTTAATTTCAATCATAGTTGTGATGTACAACCCCATTTATCGCCCGGTGTTTTTACCACAGGTCTTCGATGTCTTTTTTAGCCTGCTCGGGGTCGTTGACGGTATCCGAAAAACTTTTATAAGACTCGGCGCTGCCGTATTCGCGCGGCTGGAAAGCGACCGGCATGGGGACGGCGTGCCCGAAAATAAGCGCCTGCTGCCTGGCGGAAAGTTTTGCCAATACCGATTTCAATTCGCTTTTACCCGATACCCCCGACAAAACACTGTCCATATCGCGTTCATTATCTAAAAGGCATGTAATCTTGGTGCCCATCTGCGACATGACTTCCTCGTCTATTCCGCTGGGGCGCTGGTCGATAACCAGCAGGGTAACATTGTATTTTCTCATCTCGCGGGCAATGGTGCCGAAAATGGTCTTTTCGGCGATGTCGCGGTTTAAAAACTTGTGGGCTTCCTCGATGGTGATTACCAGCGGAATAGGCGCTTCGCCGGTGCCGCTCATGGCCTTTTCGGTCTTATCGCGGTATTGCGAATAGATGCGCCTGGTCAGCAGATTGGCAACCAGTATATAGGCGGTAATGTCGGTATAGCGGCCAAACTCCAGCACCACGTTGATGCCGCGGCTGAGGTAGTCGATAACCCTGTGAACGGCATTCTGTTCCGTTTTTTGTTGTATAAACGGCAGCCTCTTGACGGTATTCAATCCCCTTTGCAGGTTCTGGAAGGTGCTTTCGTGGATATTCAGGCGGTTTAACAGCTCCCTGGTCTCCTCCGAGTCATCGAGCTCCGATGTACGCAGAAACCAGTCGCTGCCGAACTTGCGCCGCATCTGGTAGATGGCTTCCACCGCCGGGTCGGTCAGGTTCAAAGTCTGGCGCAGAAGCGACATATCCTCCGGCTCGATTTCATTGTATCCTATCTTTACCACGTAATCCGTGCTGACGCCGCGGTTGCGCGAGTTTTCCTCGTCCAGCGTAAAAACCGCCACCTTGGAAGGGAATAATTGCTTTAAGGCTTTGACGCTGCGCCCCTTTTCGCTGCTACCGGCCCAGCCGTATTCGCTGTGCATATCGAAAACCAGGTTGACGCAGGCGCTTTTTTGCAGCATGCCGATAAGCAGCATTCTTGTCAGGAAAGTCTTGCCGGTGCCGCTCTTGCCGAAGATGCCGTTGGAGCGTTTGACTAGCTCCGGCAGATTGATGCAGAGCTTGGTTTCCATGTCCAGTGGGTTGCCTATCCAGAAGCGCTCCTTATCCTCTTTACCGAAAACCAGTTCGATATCGCGGTCCTCAGCCAGATTCACCGCCGAAT
>JAAYNN010000128.1 GCA_012520835.1 Dehalococcoidales bacterium | reverse complement strand
TGCAATTAAAACGCAGGAAATAGCGCTTGACAGTGTCTATGACAGCCTTGTACAAATACTGTCAAGCAGCATGTCAACACCCCTTTCGAAATTGACTCAGGGCAATC
This sequence comes from Dehalococcoidales bacterium, assembly GCA_012520835.1. Taxonomy (GTDB): domain Bacteria; phylum Chloroflexota; class Dehalococcoidia; order Dehalococcoidales; family UBA5627; genus UBA5627. Next base: position 7,767 of record JAAYNN010000128.1, on the reverse strand, counting down.
TCAAGGCTCGGCTGCGCATGATAACCCTGTATTCCCATGCCAATCAGCTTGGCTATATCGTGGTCGGCTCTGGAAACCGCAGCGAACTGGCCACCGGCTATTTTACGAAGTACGGAGATAGCGGTGTCGATATCCTGCCGCTGGGCAACCTTGTCAAAGCGCAGGTCAGGGCACTGGCCAGTCATCTGGGAATCCCGGAAGGAATCATCACCAAGCCGCCCTCAGCCGGGCTATGGCAGGGGCAGACCGATGAAGGCGATATGGGATTGACCTATCGGGAAATTGACGAGTATCTGCTTTACGATAAAGCTACCGATGCAGTCAGAAAGAAACTGGAGGCTATGTTTGCCTCGAGCGAGCACAAGAGAAGAACTCCTCCCCTCCCCGATTTTTAGTTCCGCTCACCGAATCTTTTTTTAATCTGTTAAGGCAGGTTAAAAACAAAGCTGTCGTTGACACTAGATTGCGTCATCAGTATAATTTATGAGTGTTTCGGGCCGAAGTGGCGGAATGGCAGACGCGCTACGTTCAGGGCGTAGTGTCCATAAGGGCATGAGAGTTCAAATCTCTCCTTCGGCACCAATATGCGCTTGTAGCTCAACTGGATAGAGCGCAGCCCTGCGGAGGCTGAGGTCGTGGGTTCAAATCCCACCAAGCGCGCCATTTATCGAACGGGCGGTTAGCTCAGCTGGTTAGAGCATCTGCTTTACACGCAGGAGGTCATAGGTTCGAATCCTATACCGCCCACCATAAAGCTAAAATCGGTGCTCTGAAACAAAAAAATTGAATATTGACCATCTGCTACAGGCGAAATCACAGGCACACCCCGTGCCTATCAATGACCACCTGCTACAGTGTAAAAAACTACTCGTTTGCCACGGCAAACCCCTCGATTGTTTTTATACCAAGCCCAAACTTTGCAGCGTCCTGGAATTACTGCGCCTTGTCGGGATCGTGTATCAGGATGTTGCCAATTTTCTCGGGTAGCATTCTTACCTTGTATTTCTTGATAAACAAAAAGCGGAAACCATCCCTCTTTCGAGTTCAAATTTCCGCCTCAAGTACTTTGATAGCGATTATTAAATTTTAGTTATCTTTAGCCTTTTATGACCGCCAACGGTGTTAATTTAATCAGAATGTCCACTAAATCCTTTTGTTCCTCCATAACAACATCAATGTCTTTATACGCCCCAGGTGCTTCATCCAAGTCTTTAACGCTGTAAATTGAATGTATAACTCCGTCCAGTTTAGCTATTTCGTCATCCAATACCAGTTTCTTTTTAGCCTGTTTTCTCCCTAGCTGCCTGCCAGCCCCATGTGAGCATGACTGAAAGCTCTCAGGGTTTCCTTTCCCTCTAACAATATAGCTGGTCGTTCCTTGACTTCCGGGGATAATCCCAATTTCGCCATCACGCGCAGACGTGGCCCCTTTCCGATGTACCATTACATCCTTGCCGAAATGGTTTTCCAGCCTGGCGTAGTTATGAGCTATGTTTATCGAGGGTTCAAATGTTGCCGATGTATGATTTTTAAAAGCCTTGGCGATGTTCTTTGACATTAATTGCCTGTTTCTGAGAGCGAAGTCTAAACACCAATTCATTTCTGTTATATATAATTTAGCCTGCTCTTCATCCATAGGCAGAAAAGCCAGGTCAACAGATTTACCGACAGGGGAACGCCATTTATCATTCAACTCTCTGGCGACATTGTTATAATGGGTAGCGACTTTAAGCCCCACATTGCGGCTACCGGAATGAACCATATACCAGATATAACCATCGTCCCCTTTTTGTATTTCGATAAAATGATTACCGCTGCCGAGAGTGCCGACTTGGTATTGCGCACTCTCCCACTCCAATTTATTAACAGGACAATCTATTTTATCGGGCATAAAAGAAATATCCTGCTTCTCTTTGTGATGGTCAAAGCCAACAGGTACAGCCTCCCGAATATCGCTAACAATACTTTTTAAAGTTTCAGTATCTATATCTTCAAGCGAGGTTTGCACAGCCAGCATTCCGCAGCCTATATCAACACCCACGGCATTGGGTATTATCACATTATCGGTAGCTATAACGCCGCCGATTGGCATTCCGTATCCCTCGTGCGTATCAGGCATAAGGCAAACCTGCTTAAAAATAAATGGCAGATTAGCTAAATTCTTGGCCTGTTTTATTGCTCCTTCTGCGGGGTTGTTGCACCAGCTCTTTATAATCACCTTCTCTGAATTTATATATTTCATCTTCCTTCCTGCAGTTTAACGCTCCTTATTTCCTCGATTCATACCGGCCGGTTATATTCATGATGTATCATAACCTTGCCGAATGCCAACAAGTGGAGCCGTTTAATCAGATTAGCCTCTCTTACCGACAACTCCATTATAACGTTGCAGGCAAGGTTATGCATCTCTGTAGCCACTTATTTCTCCAACATGTTGATTTTTTAACAGGGGAGGAAGTAGGCTTTTTAGCTTTGCTTGTTTGGTTCGTGCTTTACACGCAGGAGGTCATCCCGATTTTTAAAAGCTAAAATTAAGGCTTACGACGAAATCGCCGTAAGCCTTTTTCATTGAAATGGCGCTGATTCGGTGCTATGCCAGCTGAATAACTTTGATTGTCCATAAACCGTCGTGCGGGGCATCTTCAATCTTGAAATACATATTCATCCCGGTCTTGTTATAGACATAGGTATGATATGTTTCCCATGCGGTAACCGTTGCAGATACTACGCAGGGATTGGGTGAACTTGTATCCTGAACCAGGAAAGCGTTAAAATCGCCGTCCCAATCCGTTGTATATTGAAATACCCAGGGAGATTCATATATCGAAAAAAACGTGGTACTCAAATTGCCTTTACCAGAATACGAAAAAACAACCGTACCCTCGAAGGTATTCGTAGTCATCGTGGGGCTTGCCGTGATGGTCGTTGTCTGAGTTTTGGTACTGGTAGAGGTAACGGTTGTTTCCGGGCCGGTAACTGTAACCGTATCCTGCGGCAAGGTAGATGTAACCGTTTCGGTCACTACGGGGAGGGTAACGGCAGGAAGCGTCGATATAGCTACGCTTGTTTGCGTAAGCGTATTAGTAGATGTGACAGTCTGGGTTGAAACTACAGTTTCGGTAACGCTTCCCTTGCAGCCGGAGAATACCAAAGCAGCGACTGATAGGACACTTGCTAAAACCAGAAATACTTTTCTCATAAGAACTACCTCTCGTTATCAAACAATTGTGTCTATATTCTAAATTAATAAGCGGATGGAATGCAATAGTTTTTTATAGTACTATTCGGTAATAGTGTCCAACCAATTGTTATTTACATTTAAAATGCTATTCTTCAGATCTACAATCGAATAGCACTGTTTTTCTTTAAACAATTCAGTTGAAATGCGGGAATTTAAACATGAAGTTATTCGATATTGTAAGTACCAATAAGCGATGTTTTTCAGGGCATGAGCTTTTTATCGACGTTCTGTGTTTTCAATTGAACTATATACATGGCAGTCAGCATAAATAACGCTCCGAGAATAATGCGCCATGTCATCGGTTCATTCCCGAGCAGAACTCCGAATACCCCTGCAAATAGAGGCTCCAGTGTTAAAATCACGGCTGCATGAGTCGGTGTTATTATCGATTGTGCCCACGTTTGCACAAAAAAGGCCAGCGATGTGGCAAAAACAGCTGTTATAATGATAACAAACCATATGTAAGGGTCGGTCGGGATAACAATGCCGCCCGGCAGAGCAAATACCAGCAGTATTGCTGCCATGGTAAACATTTGAACTATGGTCAGGCTGTAAGGGTTGTTTCCGGGAGACCATTTTCCCAACCCTACGATATGTAAAGCCAGGGTAAGCGCACATAAGATAGTCAGCAATTCGCCTGCGCCGATGCCAAAGCCGTTCAGAGTTATTAAGGCCAGACCAATAACCGAAAGCAATACCGCCAGCCAGACATTGCCGGTAATTTTCTGCTTTATCCATAGCCAGGCAAAAAACGGAGTCAGAACGATGGATAATCCGGTAATAAAGCCTACTACAGTTGCCGTAGCGTAAAGCAGGGCGAATGTTTGCGTAATATAGCTCAAACCCAGGAAAATGCCGAGCACGATGCCGTATTTCAATTCCGGGGTTTTAACCGAGCCCAGGCTTCGCGGCCGGATGATAAGCATTACAATAGCCGCAATGGTAAAGCGCAGCGCCAGAAAATCCGTTACCGGCATTCGGGCGACCGCCTGCTTAACAATGATAAAAGACCAGCCCCAGATAACTGTAATAAAAATAAGGGCTATTATTGCCAGCGTGGTAGATGTTTTTAATTTATCGAACATAAAGCTAGATTACAACACTTTCTTCAGAAAATAATAACAACTCCGTCAGGGGAAAATAGCAACCGGAATTTTTCAATCACCTGTTTCGCAGAGTAGTCAAATCATATCTGTAAAACTTTACTGAGGAAATCCTGTGTACGTTTCTGCGTGGGAGAAGTGAAAAACAGCTGCGGTGTATTTTCTTCAACGATGACGCCTTCATCCATGAAAATAATGCGGTCGGCGGCTGCCCGGGCAAAGCCCATTTCGTGGGAAACGACAATCATGGTCATGCCGTCTTTTGCCAGCTGAGACATGACGTCCAGCACTTCTTTAATCATTTCTGGGTCGAGAGCGCTGGTCGGTTCGTCGAAAAGCATTATTTTCGGATTCATTGCCAGGGCGCGGGCAATCGCTACGCGCTGCTGCTGCCCGCCGGAAAGCTGCCCCGGGAAAGCCTCGGCCTTTTCCGGAATGCCGACTTTATTCAATAGCTGCATACCGATTTCAATCGCTTGTTCTTTTTCACGTTTGCGAACGATTTTCTGTGCCAGCGTCAGGTTATCGATAACCTTAAGGTGCGGGAAAAGGTTGAACGACTGGAAGACCATGCCGACTTCACTGCGTACCGCGTTAATATTGTGCGGATTATTCAACTCGATACCGTTGACGACAATGGAACCCTTATCGTATTCCTCCAGCCGGTTAATGCATCTCAGCATGGTTGATTTACCGGAACCGGAAGGACCGATAACCACCACTACTTCGCCTTCGTGTATATCCAGATTGACCCCGCGTAAAGCTTCAATCCGGCCGAAATGCTTATGAACATTGCGTATTTTTATAACCGGTTCAGACATTTTATCTATCGACTTTCGCACGTTTTTCAATATATGAGACTATTCTGGCTGCAATAAGCGTCATGATGAGGTACAGCAGGGCAACCATCAGCCATGTTTCAATCGGATTGAAATGAGCCGACATGAACTCGCGCCCCCGGCGCGTTAAATCGGACACTGCCACGACGCTGACCAGCGAGGAATCCTTAAGCAGCGCAATAAATTCGTTGCCCATAGGTGGCAGAATTACCCTGAAAGCCTGAGGCAATATCACGTACCTCATAGCCTGGAAGTAGCTCATACCTAGCGAGCGGGCGGCTTCCATCTGTCCGCGCGGAATGCTGCTGATACCGGCACGGACGATTTCACTCATATAGGCACCGTAACAGACAGTAATCGCTATTATAGCAGTTATTATCGGGTTAGCCCGGTATTCTATAAAGGGTGCGAAGTTCAACAACAAACCAAGTTTCTGAATGATTACCGGCGATGCGAAGTACCAGCCAATCAGTTGTACCAGAAGCGGTATGCCGCGAACTACTTCGACATAGAGTGAAGAGACGCCGAACGCAATCTTGTTTTTTGAAAGTCGTCCCAACCCGCCGAAAAGCCCCAGAATCAGCATCAGGAAGTAGGACACAACGGTTACCAGTATGGTAACCAGAATCCCGTCCTTTGCAAAGACGACAATATCCTTGAATGGAACCGGCCGCAACATCACCAGCAGTATGATTACTGCAGCGACGACTACGACCAGCCACCACCAGGGGTCCTGGCGAATATTAACTTCTCCGCCCGTAACGAAACTCAGTTCCCGGTTCGGGGCGTCCTTTTTTCCCTTTTCCATCCATTTAAAACCCTGGGGGGCTATTTGCCCCCCAATAACTCAATATTAATCAACCAGCCATTTCTGGACAAGCTGGTCGATAACACCGTCGGCTTTTACATTAGCCAGAGCGGCATTTATTTTTTCAATCAGGTCGTCGCTGCTCTTGGGAAAGGCAATTCCGTATTCTTCGATAGTGGGGAATTCAGCGACCGCTTTAAGATTACTGTACTTGGAGACATAACCTGAAGCAACCGGGGTATCGCAAACAACAGCATCAATCTGGCTGCTGAGCAGGGCTACAAATGCCATTCCGATTTCATCGTATCCGGTTACATTGACACCGTCTACGGCACTGGCTTCGATATCGCCGGTGGTACCGGTCTGAACACCGACTTTTTTACCGACTAATCCGGATATTCCGGTTATATCGCTGTCAGTCTTGACGACGATAATCTGTCTTGCTACGAAGTAAGGGTCAGAGAAAGACATGTCAGCCAGGCGGTCTTCCCTGATGGTAATGGAGGATATGGCTGCGTCATAAGTGCCCTGCGCAACGCCGGCCAGCAGGGGATCCCATTCAACATTGACGAACTCGAACTCTATTCCTGCTTCTTCAGCTATCGCTGTAAACAGGTCAATATCGAACCCAACGATTTTATTAGTGTCGGTGTCAACGTATTCAAAGGGGGGCCACGTAGCATCGGTGGCGACGCGGATTTTTTCGGAACCAGAATCGCAAGCCGCAAATATCGAGGTACAAAGTAAAATCAGGATAATTGTAACAGAAACAAATTTCTTCACAAATTCCTCCTTTCAAAGTATCAGTTTGATAAATAATAGCAGACTTATCAGTCATTTAAAAGTAGTACCGGGTATTAAAACATAATAAATTTATCTTATCGAACTTAATACCCCAACCGTACGGTCGTGGGAAGTTTATTAAAATATCTGACAGGTTGGGATTGCATCGGGCAGGCGTTTAAATGGATATATCTAAATATGAGTAAAATATGCTATAGATACGGATTCTCTGCTACATATTTGTTAAAATTAGACCAATGATATCATAACCAGTAATATTTGCTAATGATTCGACCTGACTATATAGAATTATTGGCAGACAATGTGTTGTTCTACCAATAATTATTTGAACAAATTGTGTCGATGCGCAAAAGAGATCAAATCAACAGTTCTCTCTAAATTCAGTTTTTGCAGGATGTGGTAGCGATGATTTGCTACTGTTTTTATGCTTAGGCCAAGGTCATTGGCTATATCTTTAGTTTTTTGGCCTTGTACTATAAGATAAAAGACCTGAATTTCTCTATCTGATAATGCCCCTAGTATATCGGTTTTGCCTTTCTTTTGAAGCAGTTGATATATTATTTGATCTTTGCACTGGTCGGATAAATACATGCTGCCTTTTGATACTAATCTTACTGCTTTATGCAACTCATCAATATCGGCTCTTTTTGTAATATAACCTAAAGCACCGGCTTCTATTAGACGTAAAGCGTATAATTCCTCTTCATGAACAGTTAACATTAAGATTTTTATATCCGGCCACGTCTTTTTTAATTGTTTGCAGGTATCAATCCCGTCCATGACGGGCATTTGGATATCCAGCAAAACAACATCAGGTCGTTGCAGTTTCACTGCCGTTATGGCTTCCTGGCCATTTGAAGCTTCAGCGACAACCTTAATATCACTGGCCTGTTCGAGTATATTTTTTATGCCAGATCGGACAAGCAAGTGATCATCAGTTAGTAAAACCTTGATAGCACCCATAATCCTCTG
>JAAYNN010000018.1 GCA_012520835.1 Dehalococcoidales bacterium | reverse complement strand
TGTCGGGATTTCGTTCCGAACTACGGAACTCAACAGCCTTCAACAATACCCTGATAGTATCCGCGCATCCTGAGCTTGTCGAAGGACACGAACAGAATTATTTTCGGATTTAAGCTGTTATAACCTTTACGACTACCGTGACACTTAAAATAAAGAACCCCTCTCTTATCGAAAGGGGGTTTGAAAAGCTTTGACAACTGTTGACAAAGCGGGGATTAGTGCAGGAAGTGCCTGACGCCGGTAAACACCATAGCGATGTTATACTTATCTGCCGCTTCTATCGATTCGTTATCCCTGATGGAACCGCCCGGGTGGATGATAGCCGTAATACCGACTGCCGCTGCCTGCTCGACACTGTCGGGGAAGGGGAACATGGCATCGGAGGCCATTACCGCACCCTTTGCCTGTTCGCCGGCTTTCTTGGCAGCGATATCCACGCTGAAAACGCGGTTGGGCTGCCCCGAACCCATGCCGAGCATCATGCCATCTCTGGCAAAGACAATGGCATTGGATTTGATGTGTTTGACTGCCCTCCAGGCAAATTTGAGGTCTCTGAGTTCAGCCTCGGTTGGCGCTCGCCTGGTGACAACCTTTAACTGCAGGTCGTCCTCTGCCAGCGAATTGGAGGTCTGGACAAGCATGCCGCCCTTTACCCTGCGGTAATCCAGGTACCCGGCCGGTGTTTTCCCATAATCCGCCGGCATTTCGGGAACAAGGATGCGGATATTCTTTCTCTGTTTAAGGCATTCGATGGCATCTTCATCATATTCTGGCGCTATGACAATCTCATAGAAAATTCCCTTCATTGCTTCGGCAAATGCCAGTGTTATCCTGCGGTTGCAGGCGACAATACCGCCGTAGGCAGAAACCGGATCTCCGTCAAATGCCCTCTTGTACGCCTCGACGATATCCCTGTGGCTGGCAAGCCCGCAGGGGTTGGTATGCTTTACAATACCGACGGTCGGCTCGGAAAAATCCGTTACGGTGTCCCAGGCGGCATCGGCATCCAGGATATTGTTGAAGGAAAGCTCTTTGCCCCACAGCACTTTTGCCCAGGTGATTCCGGTATCCTCTTTCTTCCCGGCAATGTTCTCCGAATAGAAAGCCGCTTTCTGATGCGGGTTTTCACCGTAACGCAGGTCGTAGCGTTTCTTCAGGGCGATTGTCATATCTTCCGGGAAAGTGTCAATCCCCTGTCTAAGGTACTGCGAGATGGCGGTATCGTAGACGGCGACATGCTGGAAGGCTTTTTGCGCCAGCCTCTGTCTCTCTGCCATATCGACTGCGCCCTTCTTCAGTTTTTCGAGGATGACCGCATAATCCGCCGGATCTACTACAACAATGACGCCCGGAAAGTTCTTGGCGGCGGCGCGTATCATGGTCGGCCCGCCGATATCGATGTTCTCCAGCGCGGTGTCCATGCTGACGCCTTCCTTTGACACGGTCTGGACAAACGGATAGAGATTGACCACCACCATGTCAATGGGTTGAATGTTATTATCCTTGAGTTCTTTCATGTGGGATTCAAGATTGCGTTTTGCCAGCAACCCCCCATGCACTGCCGGATGCAGTGTTTTTACGCGGCCGTCCAGTATTTCGGGGAATCCGGTGATATCGGAAACTCCTTTAACCGGCACTCCCGCCTCTTTCAGGGCTTTCATGGTGCCGCCGGTGGAAAAAACTGCGAAACCCAGCTCAGCCAGTTCTCTGGCAAAATCGGCCACACCTGTTTTATCGGATACGCTGACGATAGCTCTCATCTAAGTTTTACCTCCTGATTTCCGGCTTATTCTATGATAATGCGGCTGTTTCCCGTCTGCCTGACAACATCGCCGATAACTTTGGCGCCGGGAATCTGCTGGCTGATTTTGGAAGCATTTTCCGGTAAGCAGAAAACAACCATACCGATGCCCATGTTGAAAACACGGTACATCTCTTTGTTATCGATTTCGCCCTTTTCGCGGATGAGTTTGAAGATATAGGGCACTTCCCATTTGCTGCTGTCGAACCTGGCGGTAACCCCGTCCGGCAGTATTCTGGGGACGTTGCCGGGCAGTCCGCCGCCCGTAATATGCGCCAGCCCCTTAACCATGGGCAGTAAAGACCTCAGCTGTTTAAGGTAGCAGACATGCGTCTCTAAGAGCGCTTCCCCGACCGTTTTCCCCAGTTCCGGATAGAACTTTCTGACCGCTTCGGGGGTGTCTCCCAGCACTTTACGTGCCAGGGAATAGCCGTTGGTGTGCAGCCCATTCGAGGCAAGACCGATGGCGACATCGCCGGCTGTAATCGAAGTCCCGTCGATAATATTTTCTTTTTCGACGACGCCGATAATACAGGCTGCCAGGTCATAATCGCCGGCAGCGTACAGGCCGGGCATTTCGGCAGTCTCACCGCCGATAAGAGCGCAATTGTTTTCCTGGCAGGCACTTGACAGCCCCTTGACAATCGCTTCGACTTTGTCAGGGGATAGTTTGCCCATGGCAATATAATCCAGCAGGAACAAAGGCTCGGCTCCGCAGGTAAGAATGTCATTGACACAGTGGTTGACAAGGTC
>JAAYNN010000127.1 GCA_012520835.1 Dehalococcoidales bacterium | reverse complement strand
GCCTGGGGTCGCCATCACCGCCTGCCAGATACCAGTAATGTTCCAGTTCGCCGTCTTTCTGTCTCTGTATATGTAATGAAAACTGAAAAGGGATATTCTGGTAAGGCCGCGTGCCGTCATAAATCGGAACGGCGGTATTGAACGTTTCGAAATCGAGGTAATAGAGCGGGTATTCCAGTTTGCCAAGAAATTCTTTTATTCCCTCTTTATCCACATATATGCTATTTTCCGCCAGGCAGGACTGCTGTATGCGCTGCTTGTCGTTCAGTTTATATCCAGCGGGAATATTAATAATTTCAACAATGCCGCTGTCATATAATGCACATGACTTTTTGCCGCCGTAATAAAGCGTAAAAACGTTATTATCCGGCAGTCCTTCCCAGCAGCTATCCATCAGCGGGCAATCATACGGGTCGCTGCAATGCCCGCCTATATCTAATGCAGATGGTCCAGGTTGATTGATTATATCGAGCATCCCGGTTACTCTATCCCGAATTGACAGGGAGTTAAATGCTACCGGTTCGCTGATATCATCAATAACGAACAGTTCCTCCGGATTGATTTCACCGTTCTTGACATATTTATTATTTATGTAAGCCAGAAAACAGCGCCGTACTTTCAATCCGGCTTCTTCCCAGCACAATTTCTGGAAAGAGACATCATGGATGTTGATATCCTTGATCTCGGTCGAGCTTTTAACCTCTATAATATCCCACTCGTCTTCATTAACCGGATTTAAAATATCCGTACGCGAAAAGAGCTGTCCGGCCATCACTCCGGCCTCAAAAAGCGGCAATCTCAATTCGAGCAGTTCCCTGGTTTTAAAAATGTTCCCCATAAAGTTTTCCTGGGGCACATCCATACCATCCGGATAAAGTTTTTTTGCCAGTTCTCCCACCTGATATCCCTGGTCGAATATATACTGTGTGGCAGCATCCGGTTCCGGTATATCTGCCGGTCGATTGACAGCCATCCAGAGCAGCTTCGGGCACTGAATGCCGTAGAGGTATTTAGTTTTAGTCAGTAATTTCGATGCCATTTTTTCTTTTTAATCAGGAACCTGAAAATCCTTCAGTCTTTCGCGCAGTATTTTCAGGTTAACCACATCTTCTTCATTGTATTTCAGGAGAGTATGCAAAGCCTCCAAATCGCCGTATTTAATATATCTGTTCCATAAGAGTACTGCGTCCCATCCCGTAATCCCGACCGATTCTCTGGCTATCCCCAGCTTCTGTTCTACTGCTTTAAAACCGCCTCTTAAATTACATCTCCAGCAGTCGTACATCAGGTCGCGGTGTACAGTCATCTCCTCCAGATTTATTCCAATCGTCTGATTAATAAACGGCAGGTCGAAACGGCTGCCGTTATAGGTATAGAGGTTGGTTCCCCTGTCTATCGATTGCATCAGGTTATCAGCCGTAACATCGTTGCCTACCAGTTGAACCAATTCGCTGTTAAAATCATTGACCAGATAGATACCAATAACGGTAATGTAAGAATATTGGCATGATAATCCGGTTGTTTCTATATCCAGATAAGCGTCCAAAACGCGTCCTTATATAAAAATATAATGACATTATAAACTGATAAAGAAATAAATGAAATAATGGCAAAATTATCTATCGAGTTTTTTAAGTGCCGTTAAAGCGGCGCTATAACCGCACATGCCGTGAACACCGGCGCTGGGGGGTGTCGAGCTGGAACATAAATACGTGTTTGTTAATGGTGTCTTATGTTTTACAGAGGGAAAAATCAATTTTTTAAAGGACTGGCTGCCGCCGGATATATCCCCGCCGACCAGGTTGGGATTATCCTTTTCCAAATCTGACGGAGACATTACCTTCCGCGCTATTATGCTATTCTTAAAACCGGGAGCGAAGCGCTCAATCTGCGACTCGATGCGCTCCGACATATCGACGGTCGAATTATACGGAACATGGCAGTATCCCCAGGCTACATGTTCTTTACCGCTAATCCTGGTAGTATCAAAAAGGCTCGGCTGCGCCAGAAAAACAAACGGTTTTTCAGGCACACCTCCCATATGGGCCTCATTTTCAGCATTTATTATCTCTTCCATGTAGCCGCCGACGTGAACGGTAGCGGCTTTGAAGCAATCCTCTGCTTTCCATGGAATGGGTTTATCGAGTATCCAGTCCATTTTAAAGACACCCGGGCCATACTTGTATTTATTAATTGTATTCTTGTAGCCGTCGGGTAACCGGGATGATGCCATTTTCAAGAATTGAAGCGGTGTTATATCAGCCAGAAGAACATCATGACCCAGCAATTCTTCAATTGAATCTATTTGTGTCTCTGTTATTATTTTGCCGCCCAGAGAGGTGAAGAATGCAGCCATGGCATCGGTAATGTTTTGAGCACCTCCCTGAGGTATCGGCCAGCCGCCGGCATGTGCGGCGACAGTCAGCATCAAACCGGAGGCTGAACTGGCCGTTTTATTCATATTCATAATGGAATGAGCCCCCATACCGGCCAGAAAAGCCCGGGCACGTTCCCCCTTGAACTTTCTTTCAGCCATACCTGCGACTGATGGTAAGGCTCGCAACCCGAAATTCAACATCAAGAACGGGTGTTTAAGAGGGATTTTGGGGAACTGCATTATCTCTTCGATTAATGTTTGGTAATTTTCAACCAGTGGTTTCATTAACCTGCAATAAGCCTCAGCATCAACAACATCCAGATTTGAGGCGGTTTCTTCTACAGATTTATAAACAGCAACCGCCGTTCCGTCATCGAGCGGATGTGCCATAACCAGCGGTGAATGAATTAATTTCAGGCCGTATTCCGCTAACGGCAGGCCACGAAAAAAGGGGGAAGCCGACACCATCGGGTGAACGGCTGACCCCACATCATTAATCACGCCCTTTTTAATAAGCTCAAGAGAACGGCAGGCGCCACCCAACACCTCGTTTTTTTCATAAACCGTTACATCGATACCGGCTTTTGCCAGTGTAATGGCCGCAGCCAATCCATTCGGGCCTGAACCTATAACAATTGCAGTTTTTCGTTTATTTACTGTCAATTACCACCGCTTTTCTTTTTTTCTTTAACTTTTTTCGATAGAGAACACAATTTAGTAATATTCAATGGCAGCGACCTTAATTGGGCATTGTACCAGATATTTCCAAATTTACCCCACTGAAAACTATTGGAAGGTTTGTATTTAACCATCTGTCCGTTATCTTCAATGCCAAGATGTTTGGCCATCTGCGTTAAAACATTAAGCCAGATTTTCTCCTGGAAGGCCTGACCGGCAATGGCATAAGCGATTTCAAAGAACGGGTCGGATGCCCTTACCAGGCCCTGTATCTGAAGCCTTATTTTGCCTTCTTCCTCTCTGGCGCTGAAAGTTATCCAACCGGCTTCGGGGTGTCCCAGCGGAGTTATATACGTGAAGCTGGTATCGTCCATATAAAGAACGTAAATACCTGTACTGACAACGCCGCCTGGAGTAGCTGAATCGATAAATACCAATGCACCCGGTGTTAATCCTTTACTGGTGGGATAGAAGAAATTTTCAGGAACCTGAAAAGCGACAAAGTTCTGCTTTAATGTATTTATGACATCTGCAGGAGTCAATTCAGGCTTATCAATCATTAACCAGAAGGTTTTTTGCCACATCTTGCCAAAGCCCTTAATCTGTCCCTGTACAGGG
>JAAYNN010000126.1 GCA_012520835.1 Dehalococcoidales bacterium | reverse complement strand
TTAGACAAAAACTGTTCTCTGGTGGATTCGTCGCAAAAGATACTTTTAACCATTTCCTGTAATGTCTTTGATTTCATGGATAACCTCCTGAAATAATCTTTTTAGCTTTCTACTCTTTAGTATAATATGATATTAAAAGAAAATCAATATTAAAATCAGCTTTTAAAAGATAACAAAAGTACTATTACCGAATAGTACTTTTGTCATTTACGTTCAAAATACTATTCTACAGACACCACAACCGAATAGAACAATAATAAATATATCGTCAATCTCTTAATATATTATAAAACATCTGCTTATATCTGTATAGTGAAAGCAAAAATTATGAACTGTTTCAATACAGATTGAAGAATTCCCTGGTATTTTTCAGAATTACATTGGCGATGACAGCTTTATCTTCATTCTTGAGTTTTGCAACCGCATTCAGGGTTCTTAAAACATCCGACGGCCTTGCTTCATATTCCAGTTCAGTTCCGCGGCAGTAGGTCACCGGTGTATCGGTTTCTAAAAGCAGCCTGTCGCTTGGGGCTGCCATAATAGCTTTGCGATGATCTTCATGATATTCAGCGGCCGGGCTGGCGGATATATAGTAACCGCTCTTTATAATCTGATTCAAAATGTCGAGAGGCCCGGTATACCAGTGAAAAACTGCCTTATCAATCTGTAATTCCCTGCATATATTCAAGCAATCATGCCATGAATACCTGGAATGGATTAAAGCTGGTTTGTTGTTATCTTTGGCAACTTTCAGCAGTTCCCTGAAAATACTTTTCTGGGTTTCCTTTGAGGCTCTTTCTTTAATGCCTTTGCTGTAATCCAAACCGATTTCCCCCATGCCGACAGCCTGTTTTATATTATCACGGATGAATTGCATATTATCCCGGAAATCTTCGTCTGCAATATTCCAGGGGAATAGGCCGAGTGCAGGGTAAACATAATTTCTGTACTCTTCTGAAAGATGCATAATCTTTTGATTGGATATAAAGGAGGTTCCTACTGCAATAATAGCCGCAATATTGTTTTTTTTAGCATCTTTAATGACAGAACCTATATCTTCTATCTCATCGATATGGGCATGGCTGTCTATCAACTCGAACACTATTATTTTTCAACCTTCCAGGATATTAATACCCATTTTGTCGAAGCATCACGGTAGAAACCGTCTTTCTTTTCAACAAGCAGCGATTTGACGAAGCTTTTATACCTGTTTAAGTCAATATTATCATCAGGGATGGAATTCTTGGAAAAATATTTTACGGCTTCATCTAAATTACTGAAATATGCACTGGATGTTGATTCGAAGATTTCCAGATCCGCTTTTATGCCGATTTGATAGAGACAGTTATAAATAACCGGATACTCGGGGTAGGGGATATATTCCTTTTGAAGCAGGCGGCATGATTCAGCCTCGATGAAGTCGAAACTGTTCGCCCGCCATGTTACATAACAATGCTTTTTGGCTGCGGAGGTCATTTTTTCAAGCGAGGATTGCAATCGATTGCCCATCGGTAAAAAACGGGAAGCCAGTACCACGTCGTGCGGTTCTATTTCCGATTTAATGTCCGTTTCATACCAGTTTTTGTTGATAATATCGATATTGAATATTCTCATTGATTCAGTTTTACTTTTTAACAAATTTAGCATGCCGTTAGAGATATCCAGCACGGTAACACAGCGCACCTTTTGTGCTATCGGCACGGCCATGAGTCCACTGCCACCTCCGACATCCAGCACTGAATCTTCAGCAGAAAGCGCCATCCGTTTAATCAGTTCATCGGAATACGTGCTTTGGCTGACATTTTTTTCATAGGATTCCGATCTTTTATCCCAGAATGCGGCAGCTTCTTTACCGCTATGCAGGATATGCCCTGCCTGCATTTTCCAAATATTTTCCCAATTTATATCTTTTATATAATTGTAATCCATCACTTAAACAATCCTATCAGCTGTACTCTCAAGGCTTATTTCGCGGCTGCCTGAACCTCCGCCACAAAATATTATACCTTCTGGTTTTAATACACGGTACATTTCTTTAATTACCTTTGGAACGTCTGGCCAGAAAAATATAGAGCCCTGCTTGCAACCAAATCAAATGAAAAGAGCCGGCTCATTTTCTCGATATCAGCATGGGTGTTCATTTCTGCATGATTTTAAAAGCAATCTCACCGGGACAGTTTTTACTGTTAATCATACCTCCGCTCTGGCTGATTTTTCTAATAATCGCATCGGGATTAATAACTTCCGCGCCGGCAATCATATCGGCGCCGTAGTCAAACAATATTTCAGACATAACGGTGCTTGGGCCCATTACCACTGTATAAGGCTTGCTTTTTCTGGCAAGCGAGAGGAGACGTTCCATTGATTTATTTATCAGGGTAGAACCGGTAATAATAAATAAATCGCAATCGGGAATAACGTATTCGGCTGCCGAATCGGGTAGTACCCCTTTTTTAGCATCGAGTTGATATGGGTCGAGCTCCAAAACAATCATTTGTTTTGAGATGGATTTAAGTTTATCCATAAACGGAAAAGCCCCGACCATTACTACTTTCTTATCGCGTCCTTTTTCGAGAACAAAATTTTCGGCATTAAGGTCAATGAGTTCTTTTTTGAGAGTTATCATTGAATTGATTGCGGCTACTCCGATCCCAGCCTCTGTTAGGTTCCATGATTTGGCATATTGCGCCAGTTCAAGGGAGGTTTTCTGTGTCAGATTCCCCATATCGGTTACATAATTGCCATGCTTTACCGGAATGCCGTAGGTCTTGGCAAGCCCGCAATATCTGGCATTGACTGCCGTCCATGATACACC
>JAAYNN010000125.1 GCA_012520835.1 Dehalococcoidales bacterium | reverse complement strand
TTGTCATGCTGAGCGCAGCGAAGCATCTAAATGCCATTCGATAAGCCTTAGATTCTTCGGCTTCGCCTCAGAATGACAATTGTATGGGTACTCCGCACAACAAAGTTCCTGATTGTCATGCTGAGTTCGTGTCCTTCGTCAGGCTCAGGATGCTCGGATATTACTAAGCCGTTCGTGGTAAGCTTGTCGAACCATAACGGCGACATATATAAAAGGAGAAAAATCCGTTCGCTTGATCCTTTCCCGACAGGTCGGGACTCGGCGAACGGATTTTTTATTGTCTTTGCGAGAAGTCCCAACCTGTCGGGACGACGCGGCAATCTCTTTGATTCAACTAAGAAATAGGATGGCTATAATATAATCAATTGTAGAGATTGCTTCACTTTTTCTTGGAGTAAGACATCGTCTAGCTGAACCCGGGTAACGCATGAGGGATAAGACCCCCTACTCCCCAATCAAACCCTGCAACTCATTGTAATAATCCTGCGTCTGCTCTTTCGTTTCGCCATTTATAAAGACATACAAATCCTCTAATTCAATGGCGATATACGGGGAATTCCGCTTTATATATAACTTCGATTTTCCGTACCCATCAATATTAAAATTGCCCAGCGAGTACCGCTCGGTTGAAACACCGTTTGTTCGCATGCCGCCCGGAATATCATCAATCATGTCAATACTGATTATGTCATCTGCATCGAACTGATAACCGTATATCGAAGCCTGGATTTCGATAGTATTGTTTTCATTCACCATTGTCATCCTGATTTCCCCGAAATCCACCCAGAATGAAATCGCAGTTATTCCGACCAGTATCAGCGCCAGAAAACCGAACGTGCCGTAGATAAACGCTTTACCGCCCTTGCTGGCTATATTAATCGTATACCCATAACCGGAGCGCTTTTCTATCATCGTTCTTTCATCGTAGGGATTATTATAAAAAAGAAATCCATTTTCCCATCCGGTATCATCGTCAATATAAACATCGTTATTTTGGGCATCCTTCAGCCTTTGCTGCTTCGCCTGTACGCTCTGATATGCATTAAAGATTATCAATATGCCCAAAAGGCTGACTACCAGCAGGATATTAACCACCAATAATACAGCCATGCCGAATTGCCAGATGATAAAGCATATTATGGCGATAACAGCCGATTCCAGCAAGGCAAACATCAGCCATGCGCGGCTGAGAGTGCTTTTTCGCACTGTGTTATAAGCCATATTCACTGAAGTATCTTTTGAAAAGAAAACGGTTCCCTCGTTATCGACCAACCTGTATAACCATATGGAAACAAGAGTACTTACAACTGCCAGGCTTCCGAGGCTCAGCAGCATAACATCGGCGCTTTTATTCAAAAAGGCAAACAGGAAAGGTAAAAAACTTAACAGGACAGGTAAAATAAACCAATTACCCGATATTGGCATCGTATTCTTCAAACGTGAAACTTCTGTATCTATGCTAACAATCCTGGCATTGCTGCCGAACCAGCGGTTATTCTTTTTC
>JAAYNN010000124.1 GCA_012520835.1 Dehalococcoidales bacterium | reverse complement strand
TTTAACATTTTCATGCCCTCCTTGGAGATGCTGGGCTTCATTATATATTGTAAGTGTAAAAATGCCAGCAGGCAATAATAATAACATAATATAGTTGTAATGAGCACATTAGTCAAACCAGTGGGGGTGATGCATGTGGAATTCTGCGATGAGCGCTTCGTTTTCAACATTCGGCTCGATGTTCAAATGGAGGACGGCACAATTGCCAGTGTGGTGGAATTAAAGCGCAATGCCCGGAAGAAATAACCGCGCTAGCTGCCGGTTAGGGTTGTACATAACAGGTCTTCCGTCTCGGGGCTAGTGACGGCAATTATCTGGTCTCCCGCCTGGAGAACGGTGGCAGGGGTCGGAACAGAGGGTTTGCTGTCCTTGTGGATAATAAGCGCCAGTATGCTTTCGGGCGGCAGCGTTAAATCCTTGATAGCTTTGCCTACCGTCTTTGAATCGGGTTGTATCTTGATTTCGACGATTTCCAGCCCTTTTTCTTCGATAGACAGCAGGCGTGTCAGCGGATTGGTCGGCACTTCATGCTTGATATATTCCAGGATAATGGCAGTACTGCTGACGGTGACGTCTATACCGAGCTTCTTGAACAGTATCTCGTGCCTCGGATTGCGGATGCGGGCAATGGTGCGCGGGACATTGAACTTGTATTTTGCCACCTGGCAGGCTACCAGATTGTCTTCATCTTCGCCGGTAACCGAAATAAAGATATCGGCGCGGTTGGTTCCGGCTTCGGCTAAAACAGCCGTTTCGCAGCCGTCTCCCCTGATGCAGACGCTGCCCATATCGCTGATAATGGTCTGAACGGCAGCCGCATCTTTTTCGATGATAAGGACTTCATGCTGCTCGTTCAGCAGAGTCCTTGCGAGGTAATAACCGAGGCGTCCGCCGCCGACAATAATAATATACATCTATATGCTAACTCTCCAGCTTTTCCTTCAGCATCTGGGCGAATATAGTAGTCGGGCTGAGTGCATCCACTCCCAGCATGCTGTATAAATCACGCCGCAGCGGGTCATAGATGCGGCAAACCACTTTAGGAACATTAAAAATATGTTTGGCGATTTGGGCTGCCATAATATTGCGGTTATCGCCCTGAGTTACGGCAATAAAGGCGTCTGCTTCTTCTATGCCGGCTTTTTTTAAAACATCCTCGTCGAGGCCGTTTCCGAGCAAGGCCTTTCCCTTGAAATCTGGAGGCAGCCGGTGGAAGCTGTCGATATTGATATCCAGCGTAGTAACATTGTGGTTTTCTTTATCCAGCAGGATTGCCAGCTGGGCGCCGACACGCCCGCATCCCATGATGATTACTTTCATAATATTCCCTGTTTATAATTCCGACTGAAGCTGATGGTCGATAAGAACGCGGCAGGGGGCATTCTCCAAAACGTATGGGATGACATCGCCGAGGCAAAACTGCCCGAAGTGCTGCTTGTAGGCAATCCCCATTAGAATCAGGTCAACCGATTTATTCAGCGCCTGCTCGATTATGGTCGAACCGACATCTCTGGCTTGCAGCATTTCGGTTTCGATGAGACATCCCTGTTTCCGGGCAATCGCTTCGATATTGTTGAGAATATTCTCAGCGGCATCGATCTTGGTGGCATCTTCGGCATCGAGAGGAAGAGAACGCTCCACCGGGATGACATGAATGGCAAAGATATCGCACCGGGTATTTTTACTTTTGGATAGCTTGCATGCCAGCTCGATGGCACTTTCATCGGCGGCAGTGCCGGCAACCGGAACCAGTATCTTTAAAAATTCTATCTCATCTTTTTCAGCCATCATTACCAACCATCAAGCGGCTATTATAACCCTAGCACCCGAATTTTACAACTGTTATAGTTAAATTGGTAGGGAATTAAAAATGATCAGAATCAGGGAATATGGGAATATCCCTGTTTTTATTACCACCTGATGGTGCAGGTAGGGGGAAGTTATTATAAATTATAATATAAATGAAGCGACGCTATACCCTACTTCCATTTCCAGAAGGTGGGCAGAAACAGCATCAGTACGGTGAAAAACTCCAGCCGTCCGGCTATCATGCAGAAAATCAGCACTATTTTTCCGAGTGCTGGAATAAAAGCAAAATTTTCCAGCGGGCCGACCGCTCCCAATCCTGGTCCTACGTTGCCGATGGCAGAAACGGTGGCCGATAACGCTGTTACCATATCAAGCCCGAGTCCGCTCATTATCAGGAAAGCGGTTACGGCAACAGAAAAATAGATAATAGACATGCCGATTGTCTTGGTGACAATACCCTCGGGGACTATTTTACCTCCCAGCTTCAAAGGAATCACGGCGGTGGGATTAAAAACCATTTTAATCTGCCGGTAGGCATATTTTGCCAGCACCAGCAGGCGGACAACCTTAAGCGCACCGCTGGTAGAACCGGCGGAGGCTCCGGTTACCATTAAAAACAGCAATATGGCTTTTGAAAGAGGCGGCCAGGTGTTGAAATCGGTAGCGCAGAAGCCGGTAGTAGTCATAATGGACGCTGTCTGGAAGCTGCCGTACCTGATGGCTTCGCCGATAGACATTCCCATATTGATTATCAAATCCAGGTTGATTAAGAGAGCCGCCCCGAAGAGCAGCAGCATATAAAACCTGAACTCGGGATTCTTGAAGAGTTTTCCCGGCTGCCTTCTCCACAGCAGGAAATAATATAAGCCGAAGTTGACACCGGTGGCTACCATAAAAAAGAGTACGATTCCTTCTACCAGGAGGCTGTTATAAGCGGCGATGCTGATGTTATAGGCGGCAAATCCGCCGGAGGGGATTGTACTTAACGTAACTACCAGCGCATCGAATCCGGGAAGACCCGCTGCCAGCAGAAGTATCATCTCAATTGCCGTCATAGCCAGATAAATGAGCCATAGTATTTTTGCTGTATCCCTCATGCGGGAGGTGAGGCGTTCTTCCTGCTTCCCTCCGGTCCATTCAGCTTCAGCCAGCCTGGCGGCGCCGATACCTAAAAACGGCAGCAGGGCGACAAACAGCATGATGATACCCATACCGCCCAGCCACTGTGTTAAAGAGCGCCATATCAATAGCCCCTGGTACTGCCCGTCTATATTTGTAAATACGGTTGCTCCGGTGGTGCTGAAACCGGAAACCGATTCGAAAAAAGCGTCCAGGAAATTGGGCAGGGCTCCGGTGAGCGTATAAGGTATGGCACCGACCAGTGAAATGCAGACCCAGCCGATGGCCACCAGTGTAACGGCTTCACGGCGGCTGAGATTTGTTTCCTTTGGCTTTACAAAGCGCCAGAGAATCAATCCCGCGACAACGCTGAATGCCAGGGAAATTGCAAAGGCGGTTGCCGCCTCGCTTTCACCATGAAAAAAACTCCACAACAGGGGTAAAAGCATCGTTGCCCCTATTATGGCTAGAATAAGTCCGAGGTAATGCAGGATAGCGTTTATTCTCATTGAATTGCTACTTAAAGAGTTTTTCTATGGCCTGTACCGATTCCGGCGGTGTGACGATAACGACATGGTCGCCCGCTTTGATAATCTTATCTTCCGGCGGAATGAATACGGTTTCGTTGTGGACTATTGCCACTACCTTCGCTTCTTTGGGGAAACCGGCATCGGCAACATTTTTATTGACGATGACAGCCTGCTCACTGGTGACGAATTCGATGGCTTCCAGTTGCTGCCCCACGATCAGGGAAGCCGAAATGGCGCCGCCGTGCAGTGCGAAATGTATGATCTTGTTGGCTGCCAGAATGGTAGGTATGGCCGCCACATCGATGCCGATAGCCTTTGCGAGGCGAATATACCCGGGTTTATTGATAACAACCATGACGCGGTGAACCCCGAGTGTTTTAGCAAGCAGTGCGCTGAGTATATTGATCTCTTCGTTATCGGAAGCAGCCACGAAGGCATCTGCCGAAGAAATACCCTGCTCCAATAGATATGCACGATCGGTGCCTTCGCCCTGCAATATATCGACCTTTTCCAGTTGTGTGGCAAGCTCCTGGCAGCGCACCGGGTTCGGCTCGATGACTTTCACCTTGATCCCACGTTTCTGAAGACCTGATGCGGTAAGTACGCCGACACGGCTTCCGCCGAAAATCACCACCTTTCTGGCGGGGTGTTTACTCTGTATGAAGATTTTCCCCAGTTCGTCCATGTTTTCTGCCGAAACGGCGATATGCAGGCTGTCCCCCTCATTTAAGATGAGGTTGCTGTCTTGAGGCACGATTTCTCCC
>JAAYNN010000123.1 GCA_012520835.1 Dehalococcoidales bacterium | reverse complement strand
ATATCCTTTAATTCGCAATATTATAGCATAATTATTTTTTAGTGGCTACTTGATTTCAAGGCAGCAGATTTTCAGTCAGTCCTGCTGTCACAACTCTGGAACTTGGTGTGAAAATACCTATGCCTGTAGATCCTCCCAAATACAGGGGGGAAATCAGGGTCAGGATGCCGCCGCCTTTGCATCAGGCACTGGCGCAGAGGGCGGCCAGTGAAAGGGTAAGCCTGAACCAGTATATGGTTACCGGGCTGGCGAGGGCGGTCGGGCTGGAGAAATAGGCAGAGTGCTTAAACCCTACCCCAGCACCACGTTATCAATCAACCTTGTTTTACCGAATTTGACCGCCAGTGAAACCAGCGCTTTCCCTGTTATCATATCCAGTTCGTCGAGGGTAGCCGGGTCGGCAACCGAGACATAGTCTATCCTTGCCAGTTCTTCGGTCTTAATCAGCCTGACCATTTCCTTGCGGATGGCTTCAGCATCTCTTTCGCCACGTTGATACATGTCCTGTGCCAGCATCAGCGAGCGGTATAAAACTATTGCCGACTGGCGTTCTTCGGGGTTCATGTAAATATTGCGGCTGCTCATTGCCAGCCCGTCCTCTTCTCTGATGGTAGGGCAGGTGATAACTTCCAAGTTCATATTCAGGTCTTTAACCATTTTCTGAATAACGATGACCTGCTGGGCGTCCTTCTGGCCAAAGTAGGCTCTCTGCGGTCTTACGATATTAAATAGCTTATTGACAACAGTCGTTACTCCCCGGAAATGCCCCGGGCGGCAATTGCCTTCCAGTTTTTGCGTAATACCGAGCACCTCGACACGGCTGTTGAAATCCTGTGGATAAATCTCTGCGGCTTCGGGGGCAAAGACGGCATCAACGCCTTCTTCCTCTAAAATTTCCAGATCGCCCTGCAAGTCCCTGGGATATTTTTCGAAATCTTCATTAGGGCCGAACTGTTTCGGATTAACAAAGATACTGACAACCACCGAAACATTCTCTTCTCTGGCTTTCCTGACCAGTGAGATATGTCCTCCGTGCAGGTAGCCCATGGTGGGAACGAATCCGACCGGTTCTGCGAGTGTTTTTCTGCAATCCTGCATTTCGGAGACGGTTTTTATAGTTTTCATAATGTTATTTTTTCTTCAGTTCATCGATAATGCTCTCATCCATCGCAAAGCTCTGCGCTTCGGTGGGGAAAGCCCCCGATTTGACCTCATTATAATAGTCGCTGATAGCGCCAGACATCACTTCAGCTACCTGTGCATACTGTTTGGTATGTTTGGGCACAAAATCGGTAAACAGACCAAGTATATCGCTGATAACCTGTACCTGTCCGTCGCAACCGGCGCCGGCGCCGATACCGATGGTCGGGATGTCGATGCTCTGCGAAATAAAGGCAGCCAGCGCTGCCGGAACGGTTTCCAGCACAACCGCAAAGGCACCCGCCTGTTCGATGGCTTTAGCATCATCCAGCAGCTTTCTTGCTGTATCGAGGTCTTTTCCCTGTATTTTATAGCCGCCCAGCTGATTGACCGACTGCGGTGTCAGTCCGATGTGGCTCATTACGGGAATGCCGCAATCTACAATTTCCCTGATTTTATCGGCAACACTTGTTCCGCCTTCTACTTTTACAGCTTGCGCTCCGCCTTCCTGTATGATGCGTGCGGCATTGGTTAAAGCCTGCTCTTTACTGATGTGGTAGCTCATAAACGGCAAATCGGCGATGACCATGGCGTTCTTTGAGCCGCGCACTACTGCTTTGATATGGTGAATCATCTCATCCATGGTAACCGGGATGGTGGATTCATAGCCCAGTATCACCATTCCCAGGCTGTCTCCGACCAGAATAAGCGGCACTCCGGCGTTATCTACAATCTTTGCAGTCATGTAATCGTAGGCGGTCAACATGGCGATTTTTTCGCCCTTCTGTTTCATTGCCTTTAGCTGGATTACGGTTGTTCTCATCTCGGCCTCCTTAAAAGGATAGCGATTCGATAGTATGCCTGACGGAGGTAATTTCGTTTTTCCTGTTGACATGAACCACGGTCGGGCTGAAATCGGCAGCGTCGTTTTCCGCCACCTGAGAGTAGGTAATAATAATGATGATATCACCCTTGCAGACCAGCCGTGCGGAAGCTCCGTTCAAGCAGATCTGCCCGCTGTCGGCTTCGCCTTCTATGGCATAAGTCGAAAAACGCGCACCGTTATTGATATTCAGGATATGCACCTGTTCATAAGGCAGGATATCGGCTGCCTGCATCAGGCTGCGGTCAATGGTGATGCTTCCCTCGTAATCAAGATTGAGGTCGGTAACACGGGCACGGTGGATTTTGCTTTTCATCATTGTTCTCATTTTATTAACACTCCGGTTCGTGCAATAGATATTTATTAAATATGTGTTCCATTTCTTTGGCTTTTTGAATATCCAGCTTGCCTTTTTCCAGGGCAAGCGGTATGGTGTTTTTCCCGAGCTCGCTGTAAATCCTTATCAACTCCGGGTCGGTGGACTGCAAAGCGGAAATATGTCTTTTAATCGTACCAAGGTCGCCGCGGGCAATCGGGCCTGTCAGGCTCTGCATCACTCCTGCTGCTTCAATATTATTAATAGTGCCCCTCATCAACGGTAATAAAGCCTGTACCGCCTTATAACGGGGAACATCGATACTCTCCCACAATCCGACTGCAATGTCAGCGAGTGTCACCAGGTAATTGCAGGCGAACACAGCGGCTGCGTGATAAATCACCCGGTCTTTCGACTTGAGTTCGATCCAGTTGCCGCCCAGCATTTGCGCCATTTCCTTGAGCTGTGCCAGCAGCGGTTCTTCGGCTTCGATAGCGAAGGTTATTCCTTTTAAATTTTCATCGAGCATAGCCGCAAAGGTCTGCAGCGGGTGAAATACCCCCGTTTGAGAACCGGCTGTTTTCGCCGGATCTAAAATATCTATTGAATCGGCGCCGCTGCAATGAATTACCATCTGGCCCTTTCGCCACAAAACCTGTGAAGCCACCAGTGGAATAACGTCATCCGGTGTGGCAATAAAAACCATATCGGCATTGTCGGCAACCTGCTGGTTATTGGCTACGGCAATACACCCGTCAAGAGCCCCTGCCAGGGTTTTAGCGGACTCAAATCCGCGGCTGGAGATGGCAGCAATCATGAATCCCCTCTGCTTGAATGCAGTCGAGAGTATGGTTGCCAGCGCTCCTGCCCCGATAAATCCCAGTCTGATTTTATTGGTCATTATATTTCCCCGGCCTTAAATAAAAAAACCTTCTTCGAAACAGCGAGAAGGTTTAAACTTGCGCGTCTCGGTCGAATTCGATCCAAGCGATATATACCGGTTATTTCCTTAACAAGCTCACCGCCATAAGGTCGATGGCTATAATTTAATTGTATAAAGCCTGTCGGTATATGTCAAATTATTGTTGAAGGTGTATCTGTGGTTTAGCGACCTTTAATCTTCTTGAAGATTTCGCTGCAGAGTACTTCATTAAGTCCGCTCGCCTTCCTCTGGAAGAGCGTTTCATTTAAGGGGGTGATTGAAATATATTTTCCCTTCAGGGCATAGATATCGGTATCTTTTTCCATGTCATTATTCAGTTGTCGGCGTACCAGCCAGTAGTATTCGTGTTTACCGTCATGCCCTTCCCTGACGGTATCGATATGGGTCTTATGCGCCTGGCGGGTAATTTGAATGCCGTTTATTTCATTAATCGGGTAATCGGGGATATTGATATTTAAAAAGAACTCGCCGGATAAGCTTTTATCTTTAAACTTTTCAGCAATACATCTGACCAGTCGTGCTGCGTTATCGATATTATCATTATTATAATTCAATACCGAGACGGCTATGGCGGGAACATCCCGTAAATAACCCTGCAGTGCGGCGCCTACCGTTCCTGAAATCAAGACATCATCGCCGGTGTTCAGTCCCTGGTTGATGCCGGAAATAACCAGGCCGGGCTTTTCCTTAACAACCATCTCAAGAGCGACAATAACGCTGTCGCCGGGTGTGCCTTCGACGGCATAGGTATCTATTCCCTGTATCAGCGGCGTAATTTTGTGGACGCGCAGGGGCTGGCGTAATGTTACCATGGTGCCGGTGGCGCTCTGTTCGCGGTCCGGAGCCACCACTGTAATTTCGGCAATTCCGTGTAGTTCTTTAACCAGTGCCCATAGTCCGGGAGAGAGGATTCCGTCATCGTTTGAAAGCAGTATATTCATTATTATCTCAGTTATTAAAGTTTAGCAGAAGCACCCTGCAACGACAAACAGTGATGAAAAAAGTGTCCCATTTTCTTTAAGTATGAATTATTGTTATACTAGACTACAGGAGTATAAACATGAAGAAGATAACGGATATTTTCACCCAAAAAGATCGGACCTTTTCATTTGAATTCTCTCCCGCAAAAACGGAGCGGGGCATGGTGAAACTTTACGAAACAGCCGGGGCCCTGGCTAAACTCAATCCCGACTGGTTCTCGGTGACATACGGCGCCGGAGGCTCTACCCGCACGCTGACCACCGATATCGTGGAACAGTTCCAAAAGCGTTTTAATGTGCCGACAATGCATCATCTTTCATGTGTCGGTTACAGCCGTGATGAATTAAAGGAAAAGATAAAGGAAATCAGGGACAAAGATATCTGCAATATACTGGCATTACGCGGCGACCCGCCTGCCGGTGACGATATATGGCAGCCGGCTCTGGATGGATGTGAATACTGTTATCAGCTTATTGAAATGATACGTGAGCATAAGGATTTTTTCAGCATCGGGGTGGCCAGATTCCCTGAGGCCCATATAAATTGCCCCGATAAGGCGCTTGATTCGAAGTATTTGAAGAAAAAACTGGATTCCGGCGGCGATTTCGTCCTGACCCAGATGTTTTTCGAAAACAGCGAATATTTCGAGTATGTAAAAAGAATTCGCGCAACAGGAGTAACGGCGCGCATCATTCCGGGTGTGATGATAATCAACAATTATCAAAAACTGCTTACTTTTTCGAAAGCTTGTGGGGCAACCGTACCGCAAAAAGTGCACGACGTTTTTGCTCCTCTGGACGGCGATGACGAAGCGACTTATAAGGCTGGCATCGATTATGCGGCAGAGCAGTTTAACGGCTTGCTCGAAGGCGGAGCGCCCGGTTTGCATATTTTTACTTTGAATAGGCCAGAGCCTGTAATAGAAGTATTTAAAAGAATCAGTCGTTGATTCGCATATAGAAAGTACATTCGTGAAAACCAGCGATTTCGATTATTTTCTGCCTCAGGAGATGATTGCCCAGACACCGCTAGAACCAAGGGATACTTCGCGTCTGCTGGTGGTCAACCGCAGTGATTCCACAATCACACATGTCAATGCCTTTTCCGATATCTGCCGGTACTTCAGAGCCGGCGATGTGCTGGTCTTCAATGACAGCCGCGTCATGCCGGCGCGTCTTAAGGGCATCAAGCCTGAAACAGGCGGAAAAGTAGAACTGCTGCTTTTAAAGCATATGCAGGACGGTTTATGGGAAGCGCTGGTAAAACCGGGCAAACGGGTCAGACTCGGCACTAAAATTGAACTGTATAACGAGTCACTCCCGCCGGAAGAAATAATCCCTCCGGTTTTTGCCGAAATAGCGGATGATAAAGACGAGGGCATCAAGCTGGTGCGCTTTTCGGATGAGAAATATCTGCCTGTTCTGGGGAAAATGCCGCTTCCTCCCTATATTCATACACCTTTAGGGAATCCCGAAAGGTATCAGACTATCTATGCCGATATTAACAGGACCGGAAGCGCCGCCGCACCGACTGCCGGGCTGCATTTTACTCCCGGGCTTATAGATAAGTTGCGTAATAACGGAATCAAGTGCCTCTTTACCACCCTGCATGTCGGGTTGGATACCTTCCGTCCGGTGCAGGGCGAAGACCTCAGCCAGCATAAAATGCATTGCGAATACGGCTGTATCAGCAGGGAAGCAGCCGATGAGGTGTCACGTGCCAAGCGGGAAGGCAGAAGGGTTATCTGCGTGGGAACGACATCGGTCAGGCTGGTCGAGTATGCCGCCGGCATCAGTAAAAACGCTTCCCTTGACCCGTTCGAAGGCTGGGTGAACCTTTTTATCCTGCCGGGATATAAATTCCTCATCCCCGATGCCATGATTACCAATTTTCACCTGCCGAAATCGACCTTGCTGATGCTGGTAAGCGCCTTCGGTGGTATCGAACTGATGAAAAAGGCTTATCAGGAAGCCATTGAGCAGAACTATCGCTTTTACAGCTTCGGCGATGCTATGCTGATTATCTGAGCGGAAAAATTTATCGGTGACAGCTTAAATGAAGTTTAGAAGAAATATCAATTGCAAAGATAGCCAGTGAACAAAGAAGGACGGTGACATATCTTATAGCTTGTTAAACCGGATTATCAGAGAGGATACTGATAACCAAATTATTAACTATTGCTCTACCCAGTAGTCCGCCATTACCTCAGCTTGTTTGAGAACCGTATCTACTGCTTTTTGTTGTTTATCAGGAGGGTACCCGTATTTATTTAAAGTGCGCCTGACTATAACCATCAGTTTTGCCCGGGCGCTTTCTTTCATCGTCCAGTCGATTGTTGCGTTTTTCCTTACCTTATCGGCTATCTCGCGGGCGATTTTTTTCAATATTTCATCTCCCAGTACTTTTACAGCACTGTCGTTGGCTTCTAGGGCAGTATAGAAAGCGAACTCATCTTTGTTAAGTTTTAATTTCTCTGCCAGCCCGTCGACATTGCGAATCTCCCTGGCAATTTGCACCAGTTCTTCGATAATTTCTGCCGTTGTTAAAAGGTTATTCTGGTACTTCTTTATGGAAGTCTCCAGCATATCCAGCAGCTTTTTACCTTCAGTGATGTTGAATTTTAGCCGTACCTTGATTTCGTCATTCAGAATCTTCTTCAGGAGTTCAAAGCCGAGGTTTTTATGCTCCATCTCTTTTACGTCCTGGAGAAATTCTTCCGATAACAATGAAATATCCGGCTTTTTAATTCCAGCAGCATCGAAGATATCGATTACCTGTGTGGATTCCACTGCCTGATTCACAATCTGGCGGATAGCCGTTTCATAATTTTTCTTTGTATCGTGTCCGCCATCCAATTCGAATTTAAGCAGTCTGGCTCTGACCGACTGAAAGAATCCGATTTCATCATTTAAAGCCAGGGCGTCTTCGTGCGGAACCGCAAGCGCAAACAATTTTAAGAGAGCGGTGGATTCTTTAAGAAACCTTTCTTTCCCCTGTTCCTTCGAAAGAATGAACTCTCCTGCTTCAAGAATGATAGAAAGGCGTTCAGATGTCCCGGCTCTGAAAAACGATTTATATTCAAATCCATAAAACATCTGGCGGACTACTTCTATTTTTTCTATAAGCATTTCCAGGGCTTTTCCCTGAGTTTCTATAGCATCTCCCTTGCCGCCGGAACTGGCGTAGAAACTCATCGCTTCTTTCAATGCCGGGCCAATCCCTATATAGTCAACGACAAGACCGCCCTTTTTATCATCTCCGAAAACACGGTTGACGCGGGCAATGGCTTGCATCAGGGTATGCCCTTTCATCAATTTGTCAATGTAAAGAGTATGCAAGCAGGGCACATCAAAACCGGTCAGCCACATATCGCGCACTATTGCCAGTTTCAGCGAGTCCTGCGGGTCTTTCATGCGTTCTGAAAGCAAGCGGCGGTCTTCCTTGTTTGTTCTATGACAGGCAGGTATTATCAGCCCCTCCGGGTCTTCGGGGTCGTACTCCATTTTATCGGATGAAGATGAAGTCATTACCACCTTAATCGTTCCCTTCTTCAGGTCTTCGCTATGCCATTCAGGGCGTAGTTTGATTATCTCGTCATAGAGGGCAACTGCTATACGCCGGCTCATGGTTACTATCATGGCTTTGCCCTCGAAAACTGCGGTGCGTTTTTCGAAGTGCGACACTATATCCTGTGCCAGGTTCTTCAACCTTTGCGGATGCCCGACTATTGCTTCAAGTTTTGTCCATCTTGCTTTGGCTTTCTGTGTTTCGGGAGCGCCGTCATCCGTCATCTCCCGGTCCAGTTCTTCTATCAGCCTTTTCCCATCTGCGGTCAGGTTTACTTTAGCAAGCCGGCTTTCATAATAAATCTTTACCGTAGCCCCATCTTCTACCGACTGAGCGATATCGTAAATATCAATATAATTACCGAACACTGCCGGAGTATTGATATCGGTGCTCTCTATCGGTGTGCCGGTGAAACCGATAAAAGTTGCGTTGGGTATTGCATCCCGCATATATTTGGCAAAACCGTATGCTATACGCTTGCCGTTCAGCTTTCCTTCGGTGTCTTTTGTATCGACAAATTTGGCCTGAAAGCCGTATTGCGTGCGGTGTGCTTCATCGGCAATAACAATAATATTACGGCGTTCCGAAAGCAGGTCGTATTCCGATTGGCTGTTCTCAGGGAAGAACTTCTGGATAGTAGTAAAGACAATACCGCCGGAAGCCACCTTGAGCAGTTCTTTCAAATGGTCTCTCGATTCGGCTTGCACTGGGGGTTGTGCTAAAAGGCTTGTTGAAGCGGCAAAGGTATCGAAAAGCTGCTGGTCAAGGTCGTTGCGGTCGGTAATAACCACAATTGTGGGATTATTCAGATTATGAATCAGTTTACCGGTATAAAATACCATTGACAGGCTTTTGCCCGAACCCTGTGTATGCCAGATAACACCAGCCTTGCGATTGCCTTTTTCAGATACAGCCCGGGCTGTGCTTTCGACGGCTTTATTTACCGCATAATACTGGTGATAGGCTGCCAGTTTTTTCACATTCTCTATATGTGTCAATCCGGTTTTGGTATCAGTCTTTTTGTCTTTTTCGAAGACGATAAAGTTTCTTGTCAGGTCTAAGAATGTTTCCCTGTTAAGCATGCCCTTGATTAATATTTCGATCTGGCTTATGTTGGCAGAGGCTTCTTTGCTGCCATCAATCGTTTTCCATGACTGAAAGCGGCTGAAAGCCGATGAAATAGTGCCGGCTCTGGCTTCCAGCCCATCGGATATCACGCAAAAGACATTATAGTAGAATAGGGTCGGTATTACCGTTTTATAGGTTTGAATCTGGTCGTAAGCCTTGCGCACGGTTGCCTGCTCATCCGCCGGATTTTTAAGCTCCATCACAACCAGTGGCAATCCGTTTACAAATAAGATGATATCCGGGCGTTTGTTCTGGTTGCGCTCCTCTACGGTAAACTGATTTATGGCAAAGAAGACATTATTATCCGGCTCCTGGAAATCCACCAGCCAGATGCGTTCTCCGCGTTCCTGCCCATCCTTCCGGATTGTTACGGGGACACCCTCGGTAAGCATTTTATGAAAGGCTTCGTTGGCATCGATAAGCTGCGGGGAATATACAGTCAGCACTTTTTTAAGGGCTTCCTGTCGTGCTGATTCCGGAATCGAAGGATTCAGCTTTTTAATCGCTTTTTCCAGCGTATGCTTTAAGACAACTTCCCCATAGCTTTCGCGTTTTTCGGGGATGCCGTATGGAGGTGGAATAGCTTCAATAAATGAGGGCATGCCTTCATCCGGTGCCAGCGATGGACCTGCAAAATAGGTAAACCCTGCCTTCTTGAGTTCATCAAGCGAAAAAACTTCTATTTCTGATTCGGTAAAAGCTGTCATTTTGCTAGGCTTCTAATTTCTTTAACAATAAGCTCAATTGCGTTTTTATTGTAAATACTCGTAGCACTTGAAGTAATTTCTCCT
>JAAYNN010000017.1 GCA_012520835.1 Dehalococcoidales bacterium | reverse complement strand
TGTCATCCGCCCGATATTCTACATCCGTTGCCGAATCGTGGATGGTAACGCTATGCCAGCTGACTTCCGATATATATTGACTCATATCGGGGCCATAAATGCTGAAATTAAACGCAGATGATGTCGTTGCCTTGAAGACCAGCTGTTGTATCGGTATGTTTTCAAGTTTGATGGTTATCTCTTCCTCGCTGTGCCAGAGTCCGTTCGATTTAAGGTCATCGCTGACATAGGTCATAGTATAGCTTAGTGAAAGCAGTGTTGTTCCATCCGCGGACACCGTGCCGCTTACTCTTTCAGTACGGGTGATAACGGAATTGGAGGTAATCAGTTCTCCGCTGAAGGTAGTTTCCGACCAGGTTATCGGCATATCCGGATTACCGGGATTGTAATAGGGAATAGTATGGCTGAAAAATTTATAGTCAGTTGTTTCTCCCGTGAGTTTTGTCCACCTGGTAACCTCCCACCTGCCTCCCACCGATAATCTTAATTTAGTCATATTGTGCAATGCAGTGAGATTGTTGTAGGTAAAAGCGGTGGTGGTTTTAGCCGTTACAACAGCTGTCGCCTGCGCCTGCTGCAACACCTTTCCGGCACTATCCAGCATTTTACAGATAATGATATGCTCACCGGCGTCCGGGAATGAAACACTGATACTGTAGTCCTGCCCGCTTTGCTTTAATACTCCATCGACATACCACTCGAAATATGAATCCTGGGTGGCTGCTTCGGGCAACACCAGATTGAAGGTGCGTGAAATATCAGGTTCCATCTGCTGTGAAGCCGGGCTGAGCGTCATTTCCCCGTAGAATACATTGATATATTTGAAATCGACATATTCTTTGGATTCCTGCGCTGTCCCGACATTAACCTTTCCCTTGATATAAATACCCAGCAGGTTGTTCCCCGGAATCAATGCAATATTGAAGTCGGCATCGTACGGAAGCACTTTTCCGTCCCTGTATATGGTTATCAAACCATCGAATGCAGCATCACAGCTAATATCCATCAAATTGCCGGTGGCGACATGCCCGTCTTTAAGCTCGACATAAATACCGTCCTCATTCATATATGTAACAGTATATGCCGGGAAGCGGTCGTTGCCGATGGTGCCGGCTTTGAACTCGATCCAGCGCTGCCTGATTTTATTCCAGTCGATAATAGATGTCTTGCCGGTATAGCCGATTTTATCGAAGCTGATGCTGTTGCCGGCTTCAATGGCTTCGCGGTTGGCTCCCGATTCATAGGGCTTGAGCTTATCAGCCTCGTACTCAATTCTGCGGTCGAGGTCGCCGGGGTAGTTGGGGTCGGCAATGTAGAGCTTGCCATCCTTGATGCGGTAGCAAATCATAGCATGCCCGCCTATTCCTTCTTTTGTCAATCCTACCATTTGCGGTTCCCCTGTCAACTGCATGGAGTAGCGGAACATGTTGTATGAAAGTTCGTCATTGATGCCGCGCTGGTTGCGCCAGAACTTGAAAGCAAATCCGGCCCAATCGATATCCTGTTGAATGGTAGAGCAGAACCTGTAACCGTAGGAATCATCCTGCCAGAGGGCAGGGGTATTCGGTTCTTTCCCGTTATTGTCATACCTGTTGTAAAGCGCCAGGTCTTTGCCGTCCGGCTGGGTAACGTAATACCAGGCAGCCGTCATAGCCTGCCCGGCGCAGTGTCCGTTGGGTGCGATATACGAACCTTCATTGACAAACTGCCAGTCGTCTATGCCCGGCCTGAACAGGGAATCGATATCCGATTTCAACTGCGTCTTTTTAATCATGCTTATAATAAAGCTTGAAAAATGCCTGGTTCCCACGGTAATCGAATCTGCATCCTGTGCCAGGGTGGCCATGCCTTCCAGCTTGCCGGTATCGCTGTCATAATAAAATCCCATGGCAAAATAATCGGAGGGGATTTCTACCGGTATGGTAACCTGCATCAATTCTTTGGAATATTCACCGCCGTTATTGATGGTGATGAGAGGGGTAGCCGGATTGAAATCTTTACCGAAGGTATGGTTTTTTATGGGGGCATAGGAGATGATAAAATTCCTGGGATATTCATATGCATCCGGCGGGACTACCACCGTCATGCCTGAAAGCGGGCTGCTGCCGGAAATCGTAATGGTATCTCCCAGTGTCGATACCACGGTGTTGGTAGCAGTAACCGATTTTTCCACAGTTATGCTGCCGGTTATACCTACAGCGGACTCTGTTGTGCCGCCATTTTTATCTTTGCAGGAGTAGCTGCCTGAAAGCAATACCAAGCACAGAATGGCTGAAACAGCGCCATAGCAAATTTTGCGGAACATAGTAGTACTCCTTGCTTCTTAATAATAGTGCCGGATATACCTATTCGGGTTTTTCTTTCTTATCTTTGCCTTTAAAACTATCGAAAATGAGATCCCTTTTACGGCGCGCGTTTTTTATAGACAACAGTGCCGTGGGTAAGAACTTGATAAAACTGATTATAAACAGAACGGCGGCCATAATAGCGGCAAAAGCCGAATGTACACCGAACCATACTATAAAGGGGAGGCTGATCAATCCCAAACCCATGGAGAGGGCTACATTACGGGTGATAAACAGCGGAATCAGCACGATGGCAAAAAAGATTCCCAGCGGTAGAGGATAGCCGTATGCCAGGAAGAGGGTAGTGATGATACCGATGGCGGAAGCCATTCCCTTGCCGCCGCTGAATTTCAACCAGGGCATCCAGTTATGCCCGATAATGGCAGCTAAACCGGCAAACAGCACAAAAGCATCCGGGGCATTCAGTCCCCACCTGGCAATGGCTATGGCGGCAGCTCCTTTAGCGATATCGAAAAACAGTACTGCGAGGCCGGGAAGAGTTCCCACCTCGCGGAAGACGTTCATAAATCCGACATTGCCGCCGCCGAGCGTGCGGATATCGCGCTTAATCCACAGGCGCGTGACGATATAAGCTGTGGGGATGGTGCCCAAGAGATAGCCAATGATAACAGCTAGAGCTTCAGTCATCAGAATCTCCCCGGGTTATTCTTTGTTTAAAAATTTTAATACTA
Source organism: Dehalococcoidales bacterium (assembly GCA_012520835.1). Lineage (GTDB taxonomy): Bacteria > Chloroflexota > Dehalococcoidia > Dehalococcoidales > UBA5627 > UBA5627. Next base: position 7,498 of record JAAYNN010000017.1, on the reverse strand, counting down.
TTCGGTTGTGGTGTCTGCAGTATGGTATTTCAAAACAAACACTATTACCGAACAGAACCAAAGTTTTTAGTAGACAGGGGTACACCAGTCGATGTACTTCTCGTTTTTCCCCTTGATGACATCGAAGTAGAGCTTCTGTAGTTTGCCGGTGATTTCTCCCGGCTGCCCCGTGCCTATTTTCTTGTTTTCGATTTCAGTTACCGGAGTCAGGTGGGCGGCGGTTCCGGTTAAGAAGCATTCATCCGAATCGTAGAGTTCAACCAACCCGATTTTCTTTTCGATAACGTTTATTCCCAGTTCATTGCTGGCCAAGGTCATAATGGTATCGCGCGTGATTCCCTTTAGAATGCTGTCTTTTGTAGTTGGCGTGAAGATTTTTCCGTTCTTTACCACGAAAATATTTTCACCGCTGCCTTCGGAAACAAAGCCGTCCTGTGACAGCATGATGCCTTCATCGTAACCTCTCGAAATGGCTTCCGACTTGGTAAGGGCATTGTTGATATATAAACCGGTTATCTTGGCGCTGGGGGGGATCACATTATCCGCCGGGCGTCTCCATGAAGAAATGCAGCAGCGGCAGGCATCCTTGTCGATATATCTACCCCAGGGAATGGCAAAGACCAAAAAGTCATTCTCAAGATTATGCAAACGTACCCCCATAGCCTGGGTGCTCTTATATGAAAGCGGGCGGATGTATATATCTTCTTTAAACTTGCTTTTCTTTACCATGTCCACGGTAATTTTGCACAGCTCATCTACGGAGTAGGGCAGCTTCATCTGCAATAAAGCACTGCCTTCCGCCAGGCGCTCGTAATGCTCTTTCAAGCGGAAAATGTAAATCTGTTTCTTTTCCCCGTTCCAGTTTCCCCTGATGCCTTCGAATACCGCCGTGCCGTAATGAAGGGCATGAGTCATGATGCCGACTTTGGCATCTTCCAGCGGAATAAATTTTTTATTTAAAAAAGCGTATGACATAAATTCTCCTTAAAAAATTTGATAGTTTATAGCTAGGATTATAACTCTATGCAGGCGATTAGGCAAATCATGCATAGATGGAAACAATTCCGTCTGCGGTTTTCCGGTAGCTGATAAACAATCCTTGACAGCGGGCTGGCTGATATACTATTATTATATTATGAGCATATGCTCATAAAAATAGAGGGAGAGGGATTTGGCAAGACCGTTTAAATGCAGGCGCATAGCATACATTCCCGGGATAACCTATTTTAAGCCGACAGGCATTCCTCTGGATGAACTTGAGGAAGTGGTGTTATCGCTGGAAGAAGCGGAGGCTTTGCGCCTTAAAGAACTGGAAGAATTGGAGCAGGAACAGGGTGCCCAAAAAATGAATGTTTCACGCCCGACCTTCCAGAGAATACTGGCTGCGGCCAGGCAAAAAGTGGCTGATGCCATACTGAACGGCAAGGCAATCCGCATCGAGGGCGGTAATTATGAGATAGTAGCTGACCGCTTCAGGTGCCGCGGCGGGCATGAATGGAAAGTGGATGATAATATTGTCGTTCCCGCTGTTTGTCCCCGATGCGATAATGCAGAAATTCAACCTGTAATGTCTGCGAGGTACGGACGCAGCAGGCGGGGCTGCAAACGACACGGCGGACAAAGATAATATCGATTAGAAAGATATAAAAAATTTAAATAATATAAGGAGGTTTATTATGCCAGGATTTGATGGAACAGGACCCCGCGGGGTGGGGCCGATGACAGGAGGTGGAAGGGGATTTTGTGCGGTACCGGGAGCGTCATCTGTCAGGCGTCCGCTGGGTATGCGGCGCGGCGGCGGTTATGGCTATGCCAATCGGGTTGCGCCCCGGTATCAGCAGGAACATGATATCGATTCTTTGAAGAGCGAAATGCAGTCATTGAAAGATACCCTGAACAGGATAGAGTCGCAAATAGAAAAGCTGAGCGAAAAATAGCAGGAAAGGATTGAAGAGGAGTAAAGATGAAAATAGCAATTAGCGCTACGGGAACTACGCTGGAAAACGATGTCGATGCGCGCTTTGGGCGTTGCTCTTATTTCATAATAGTTGACCCTGAGACGATGGAATATGAATATATCGATAATGCCAGCTCACAGGCGGGCGGAGGCGCCGGAGTAGCCGCCGCACAGATGATTGTCGGCAAGGGCGTTGAAGCCGTGCTCACGGGCAGTTGCGGCCCCAATGCCTATAATGTCTTATCGCCGGCCGGAATCAAGGTGATTACCGGAGTAGCCGGCAGAATCGGCGACGTTATCGAGGACTACAAGGAAGGGCGTTATAAAGAAAGCAGTGAAGCCAACGTTTCCGCTCATCACGGTAAAAGCTAGGCTGCACTCAGCCATTGAAACGATTTGTCAGGAAAAACAACATGCCCTGACTGAAAAAGGTGGCAAGCACTTATTCGGCTGGTCGCAAATCAGCAAAAACGGAACGGCCGTTATCCCGGCTGGAGTTTTCGGTATCAGTGCCGGAGACATGCTGCCTGCAACTAGAAGGCAGTTACATCGGAGTTTTGATGATTGCTGAAGGTTTGGTTGTCGAGTGTGCAAAAAGGCATCCCGAACTGGTCTGTTGCTGATAAAATAATCATTATAGGAGGTGGCATTATGCCCGGAAGAGACGGAACAGGGCCCGCAGGTGGTTCATCGCCTGGCGGAGGACGAAGGGGAGGCAGGTGTGGCGGAGTGGGGGCAAGCGGAAACTGTGTCTGCCCCGGTTGCGGAACTAAAGTGCCGCATCAAGCGGGAATTCCCTGTTTTAGTGTAAAATGCCCCACATGCGGAAACAGCATGGTAAAGGAAATAAAATGATCATAACTATTGCCAGCGGAAAAGGCGGGACCGGCAAAACCCTGATATCCACCAGCCTTGCCCTTTCCCTGAAAGACGATTATGGTGTGACACTGGCTGATTGCGATGTCGAAGAGCCCAATGCCGGCATTTTTTTAAAACCGCAGATTAGCGGCAGCGAATCGGTAGATATCATGGTGCCGGTGGTGGCGGAGGAAAAATGCACCTTCTGCGGCAAGTGCGCTAAGGTATGCGCTTTTAACGCCATTGCCGTACTGGGTAGTCACGTACTGACTTTTCCCCAGTTGTGCCACGGTTGCGGGGCCTGCAGTTACCTTTGTCCCGAAAAAGCTATCACTGAAGAAGCCCGCCATATCGGCGTGGTGGAGTGGGGAGATGCCAGAGGGATAAAGTTTATTCAGGGGATACTGACTGTCGGAGAAGCGATGGCGCCTCCGGTAATCAGCCGGGTTAAAGAGCATGAAAGCGAGCAGGATATTATTATCAGGGATGCCCCGCCGGGAACGTCCTGCCCGGTGGTTGAAACAGTCAGGGGCAGCGATTTCTGCCTGCTTTTAACCGAGCCGACCCCCTTTGGCCTCAACGACCTGAAACTGGCGGTGGAAACGGTTAGAGAACTGGATATTCCCTTCGGTGTGGTCATAAACAGGACCGGTGCCGGCGATGCCGGCGTCGAGAATTACTGCCAAGAGGAGAAAATACATGTCCTGATGACCATTCCGCTGGATACGGAAATTGCGCGCTTATATTCGCGCGGTGTTGTGCTGGTCGAAGGGATGCCTGAGTGGAAGAGCCGCTTTATACAGCTCTATAACGATATCAAGGAGAAGGTAGATGCGTGAACTGGTAGTATTAAGCGGTAAGGGCGGAACGGGAAAAACCAGCATCGTCGGTTCGCTGGCGGCGCTGGCAGAGAAAAAGGTAATGGCCGACTGCGATGTCGATGCCGCCGACCTGCATTTGCTTTTAAACCCGGCAGTCAGGCATAAAGAGGAGTTCTGGAGCGGCAAGTCTGCCGTTATCGATTCCGAAAAGTGTACACAGTGCGGCTTGTGCCAGAAACTGTGTCGCTTCGATGCCATAGACAATTTCAAGGTGGATGCGATCTCCTGCGAGGGCTGCGGCTTCTGTTCCCATATCTGTCCTGCCGAAGCCATAACCATGGAAGAAAACATGGCGGGCTACCTGTTTATCTCGGATACGAAGTACGGGCCGCTGGTGCACGCCCGCCTCGGAATTGCGCAGGAAAACTCCGGGAAACTGGTTGCAAAAGTCAGGCAGCAGTCTAAAAAGTTAGCCGGCGAAGCAGGGGCGGATTATATCATCTGTGACGGCCCTCCGGGAATCGGATGCCCGGTAGTATCCTCGCTTTCGGGGGCGAATATGGCTCTGCTGGTAGTCGAGCCGACCCTTTCGGGAATACATGACATGGAAAGAGTAATCGGAGTGTGTCGACATTTCAATGTGCCGGCCGCCGTCTGCGTCAATAAATTCGATATCAACGAAGAAAATACGCGCGAAATCGAAAAATACTGTCAATCCCAGTCCGTGGAAGTAGCGGCAAGAATACCTTTCGATAATGTGGTAACCGAGGCTATGGTAAAGGGGATTCCGGTAGTCGAGTATTCCGGCGGCGCCGTATCGCAGGAAATAAAAAAGCTCTGGGAGAAGGTCTCCCGGTTGTTGAATAGCAAATAAAATTCTGAATTCCGACAGTTTTATTCATAGTCCAAGACGAGTAGTCGTGCAGTACCTCCGCAAGTGAGCGCAGACGTTCTCAAGCAGTGCACTGCGCCTGGCATCCGCCGCATCCGGCTACAACTAGGTCTGGAGAGCGAGGCGGACATCGGTTACTGCCGTGAGAATAATATGCATGTCGTGTATAATATATGTGCCATGATGGATTGATTCAGTATTCAATTCATCAGATTATTATTTAAAATATTAAAAATTAAAGGAGTATTTTTTATGAAGTTTGCAATTCCGGTAATAGACGGCGTTCTTTCATCACACTGGGGACAGACATCCGAATTTTTGATTATCGAGGTCAACGACAGCAAACAGATAGTCGGAAAAGAAACAATGACCACGGCAACCCACGACTGCCACGGAACTCCGCTGGCGCTGGCGAAAAAAGGCGTCAATGTCGTATTGGCGGGCGGTATGGGCATGGGACCGCGCTCTGTCTTTGAAAGCAATGGGGTTAAAGTAGTCATGGGCGTAAGCGAACCGGATCCCGAAACGGCGGTCACAAAATATCTTTATCATCGCCTGGAAAGCGGAGAAAACGTTTGCGACCACGGCGATAAGGGCTGTGGGCACGGGGAACATCACAAGCAGCATCACGGCGAAAACAATTAAAATAGTACTATTCGGTAATAGTGTCCAATCGGTTGTTAATTCTTCAGGCACTTCAATCGAATAACACTATTAAAATTTCTTGAAATAAGGATTAAAATTTGGGCTTTTTAACCATAATACTGCTGTTCCTGACAGGTATTGTGGCAGGCATATTCGGCGGTTTATTGGGAATCGGCGGCGGAGCTATAATGCTGCCCATGACGCGGTTCGCTTTCAGCTTTTCGCCGTCTATTGCTGTCGGAACTACCTTGGTGGCTGTAATATTTACCGCGGTTGCAGGTACTTATCAGCACTGGAAAATGGGCAATGTCGATTGGAAATCGGTAAGATACATCGCTCCGGCTGGTGTTGTGGGCGTGATTATCGGTTCAATCCTTTTTTACCTGATAAAGGATTATCACGAACTGATCGATTTAATCCTGGGAATTGTTTTTACCCCCATAGCCGCAAGCATGATTTACGAGGGATTGTTTCTGAGAGAAAAACCCGATCCCCCCGGTAAAACAATGGGGGGAAATATCCCGCTTAAAGCCGGGATCGGTGGTGGTGTCGGCATCTTTACCGGTATGTCTGGCCTCGGCGGCGGTTTTATAATGGTTCCGGCTTTCGTCTATTTTCTGCGCTCGCCGGTCAAGGTTGCCATCGGATCTTCGATGGCTTCTTTCGTCTGGTTTGCGCTGGTCGGCGGCATTATTAAGATTTCCCAGGGTTTATGCGATGTACCGGCTGCCTTTGCGATGGGGTTCGGGGCGGTGGGGGGAGCGCTTATCGGAGCGCGGCTCTGCTCCCGTATCAGGCCGGCCACGTTGAAAACGATATTCGGATTTATTTTTTTGTACGTATCATTGAAATATATCCTGAGCTACTTCGGTGTAAATATATAAGGAGTACGCAACGATGACAGATAATCTTGATGAATTTGAAGAACTGATGCTGGGAGAGCAACGCAGAAATTATTCGGCAAAAACCATCGACCATGCCATGAATCCACGCAATCTGGGGGTAATGGAGAATGCCGATGTTTACGCAACAATTACCGGCCCCTGTGGCGATACCATGGAAATCTGGCTTAAAATCGATGGCAGCACCATTCTCAGTTCTTCTTTTATGACCGATGGATGCGGTACCAGCATTGCTTCGGGCAGCATGGTCACTGAACTGGCAACCGGCAAAGATATCAGAGAAGCCATGGCGATCAGTCAGCAGGATGTACTGGACGCTCTTGATGGCTTGCCCGAAGAAAGCAGGCATTGCGCTCTTTTAGCATCGAATACACTGAAAGCGGCGCTCAGGGAGTATATCGACATCAAGAAAGAGCCATGGAAAAAGGCTTACCGCAGGCAGTCTTAGTCTTTATAGTTTATTCTAATGCCCGTACGGACAGATGCGGTCGATTCCGGTAATAGCACAAACGGCTGCTCCTGTTATCCCGAAGAGCACTAATTTTTTCCCGGCTTTTTGCACCCTGTCGTTTATATCGTCGAACGAACCGTTGGCAATGGTGCTGCCGGTGGCAAAGATAATATCGCACCAGTCTATTATTTCATTTGTCTGCGTTTTGCCGTTCCATATAATAACGCCGGCTTTATTCTGCCCGATGTTCCTGGGGTTCATATCGGTGCAGCGAACATTATCAACTCCAAAGCCTTTTACAAGGTTCTCCAGGATCGCCGGCTGCAATCCAATCATCCCGATTTTCACGATTCCGAACTTCTTTTTCAGTTCTTCCGCTATAATAGCGCCGCATTTTTCCGGCTCGTCGTTGCGGCAGTGTTTTACTCCGGAAATGATACCCAGGTGAGAAGCTATAGCGTTAAGGGTAGCCACCATGATAGCCCTGTTTCCGTTCGTATCCAGTTTGAAAGAGAGCACATCCTCTATAGTCCCTTCGAATTCCCTGGGGCTATCGGTAAAAGCCTGCCCGAATCCACCGCCGAACTGTGCCTGTATCATTACTTCTTTGCCTTCAAGAATGGCATAATCCTGCCTGACGGTGTTGCCGATTGCCTGCTGGGGCGATAGCGCTCCCACGGTAACGACTACCGGCTGGCCGTCCGCCTTGTTTTCTTTTACCAGTTCTACCAGTTTATTCCTTACAAGCTGTATTGCTGCCAGTTCTGCCATGATATTTTCTTCCTCTTTTCTTTGTTCTGATTAATATGCAAGTTATTTGCGATGGTATTTAAACTTGCCCTGCCCGGATTCAATCACGGGATTATTATTAAACTATTTTTACACGAGTAGGCCGACAAATTCAACCGGTGTAACAGTACAGGGAATTCCTGTTGTAGTTTTTTAATCCGTTATTCCGGTTTCCCCCTGCTT
>JAAYNN010000122.1 GCA_012520835.1 Dehalococcoidales bacterium | reverse complement strand
TAATAAGGGCAAGGAATAGGTCGATTTCACTCGGAGGATTGGCTACTGTTTTCCCGGGCACAAGTACAAGCAGGGCAATAGGTTGCCAATCCTGTGCGTGGCCTTGTAGAACCCGCAGACAGGATGGGCTTCGCAACGATTCTATGTGTGTGGGGTGTTGGTGGATTACCGATACCGGACTACCGCACGACCCATATGTACCGGCATCGCCGGGAATGATGTCCGGCCCTGATTACTGCAATCTTTACGGCATTAATGTCTTTGAAATGTACGGTACAGGCACCGACTACATAAAAGCTCTTTATGATATGGGGATTATCGGTCCGGGGACATCGGTTAGCACCGATCCTGTTCCGATGGATAAATTTGAATCAGTGCAGTGGGCGGAAGCTTTGATAAGGGCAATTGCTACTCGTGAAGGTATCGGTGATATACTGGCAGAAGGTACAGCGAGATTTGCAGCCAGTTTGGGTAGGTTCGATGAAGATGTAGAGACAGGTGTGTTGAATAAAGCAAATTCGAATCTTTGCTACGAATGGCATTGGACTACTCCCGATCATTCCTGGGTTTATGCGTTGGCTCTGGACACCAGAGATGATAATGACCATGTCTTTATGAATAATAGGGATGTAGCGATATCATCAGGCCTTTCGGCAGAACAATATGTCGAAATACTGGCGAAGAAACTCAAACCTTTCGATGGAGACCCGTTTGCTTTCGATAACAGCCATACTTATGATACCGGTATCTATTCGAAACACAAGGCTAAACAGACTGCCTGGCTAAGGTACTATCGAAGGTTTTTCAAAGACTCGATGGGTTTCTGTGACTGGCGCTGGCCGCAGTTTTTGGCGGTGAATGCTCCTGATTTGGAGGGACCGAGTCCTGAATTGGAAGCTACAATGATAAATTCGGTTACCGGTAATAACTATTCGTTCGAAGAATATATGCAGATTGGTCGCAGGATTTGGAATTTAAACCGCTGTATAGTGGCTCTTCAGGGAAAACATCGCAGCAACGATGTATTGTCTCCCTATATGTATACTCCAGCCGGGGCAGAGGAGAATGCATCCATATTTAGTTCTTTGCCACAATCTGTTCCTGTATACAAGGATGGCAAATGGTCATTCACAACGATGACGGATAGCTATCTTGATAAAGATGGGTTCAATACTGCGATGTCTCACTACTATGAGCTTGAAGGTTGGGATACCGAGAATGCCTGGCCAACCAGGGAGACATTGGAAGAACTTGATTTGAGTGATATGGCGGATACGCTTGAGAGCGCCGGAAAACTTGGGAATTCAAAGTAGATTAAATTAATATATTGCTAGCAACTTTCTTCTAAATATATAATTCTTAAATAGTCCTCTCCATCCTGCAAATATGGAGGGGGCTATTTTCTGAAAGAGAAAAAGCTATGGATGTTTTTTTAGTAAACGCACCGGTAAATTTAATCGTAGAACACGCCAAACTATCGCCACCTTTAGGTTTAGCTTATATAGGCGCGGTTCTTTTGAAAGAAAACTACAGTATTTCGGCGCTGGATCTAAATATATCCTCAAATAGCTGGAATGAACTCAGGGAAATCATCAAAAATACACCACCCAGCATTCTCGGTATTTCGGTCTATACCGAGACATATCTGAACGGTGTAAAAATTGCGGAAATTGCCAAAGAAATAAATCATGACATTGTGGTAGTTATGGGTGGACCTCATGCAAGCATTATGTACCGAGAAGTATTAAAGCAGACTTGTATCGATATAGTGGCAATCGGTGAAGGCGAGATTACTATGCTTGAACTAGCCGAATCTATAGTAAGAAAAAACGTTAAAATATCCGACATTAAAGGAATTGCATACAAGGAAGATGGCGTGGTCAAACTTACGGAAGAAAGGGTTTCCGTGTCTGACCTGGATAAGCTTCCTTTTCCTGCCAGTAACCTCTTTCCTTTACAATCGTATGCATTGCCGATTTCTATACTGACATCCAGAGGTGGATGTCCTTTCAATTGCCGGTTTTGTGCTGTCAATAATATATGGAAAGGTAAAAGACGTTTTAGGAACCCCGAAAAAGTAGCGGAAGAAGCCCTGATAGCATTGAGGGAGCGGCCTGCAGCCCCTATAGTATTTGCCGATGATGCGTTTACCTTGAACAGAGAATGTGTAGTTAAGATTTGTAGTATCTTCAATAAACTGAGAATGTTAATTCCTATATCGTGGCGGTGTGCCACCAGGGTGGACCTGATTGACGAGACTATTCTCGGACAGATGCGCTATGCCGGTTGCTACAGCATACAATACGGGGTTGAATCCGGCTCTCAAAAAATACTGGATTCCATAGGGAAAAAAATTAGACTGGAAATGGTTCGGGAAGCCGTGCGAATGACACTGGATTTGGGGATGGAGGTAACCTGTTCTTTTATGTTTCCTCAACCTGAGGATACCGAAGAGACAATAAAAGATCAGGCAAACCTGATGAAAGAACTTAAAGATATGGGAGCCTTTTTAAGTTTGGCTATGACTACACCGTTTCCGGGGACTTACTACTTTGAACATGCTGATGAGCTCGGTATACATATTATATCAAAGAACTGGGATGACTATGATTGCAGGCACTTTTTAATGGAAACGAAAAATTTTTCAATAGAGAAACAAAAAGAGCTGCTTCAAGATATGGTAGACAGGGTAGGAATGAAACAGGCGGCGTAGATAGGCAACGGCTCAGTATAAAATATTTTAAATGGTATCAAATCGGATTCAGGCTGCTTAATGAAATGTTTTAACCCTGATTTTCTCCATGATTTTTATTCTCGTTTTTGTTTATTTTGTACTGTACGAAATATATCAGTGCTCCGAATATAAAACCCAGTACAGCGAATATTATCATGATCACTACGTAATTCATCAGAACGCCATCCCCGCAAAACCGCCAAAAGCCAGTGCCAGCAATGCCGCGGTTATGAATATTACCGGAAGTCCTTTCATAGCTTCAGGTATATTGGAGAGTTCCAGCTTTTCTCGTATTCCGGACATCAAAGCCATCACCAGTGTAAAGCCGGTTCCCGCTCCTATGGCTGCTATCATGCTTTCGACGAAATTATAAGATTCCTTGGCATTTAAAAGCAGAACGCCGATAACGGCGCAGTTGGTGGCAATCAGGGCTAAATAAGTGCCGAACGATTTGTAAAGCCTGTCATTGGTTCGTTTCAGGATAAGCTCCAGGATTTGCACCATGGAACCGATTATCAACAGGTAGACAATCAGGTGCAGGTACTCGGCTTTCAACGGAATCAATATATAATTATTGGCAAGCCATGCCAGGGCCGATGAAACGAAGATAACCAGAGTAACCGCCAGCCCCATGTTGACGGCCGGCCCCAGTTTTTTGGAAACGCCAAAAACCGGGCACAGCCCGAGAAACTGCACAAGCATTATATTGTTAATAAGTGCCAGCCCGATGAATATGGAGAATAATTCAGACATCTTTTATTACTCCTATCCATTTAAAAAAAGCCAGCAGCAGGCCCATTACCAGAAACGCCCCGATCGACATGCTGAAGATGTAAATCGGATTATTACCTAGACCGGGCAGGGTGAACAATTCGTTTCCGAACAGGGTGATGCTGCCTTTACCTAAAAGTTCCCTGAAAAATGATATCAATATCAGCGCCAGACAGAATCCGATGCTCATTCCCAGCGCATCTGCCAGCGAATCGGAAACGCGGTTTTTAGAGGCGAAGGCTTCAGCCCGGCCCAGCACCAGGCAGTTCACTGCCAGCAGGGAGAGGTAAATGCCCAACGCGGAATAAATAGTCGGTATATAAGCCTGAAACAGCATTTCGACGATGGAAACGAAAGTGGCAATTATAATCAAGAATACGGGGATGCGCACCATGTCGGGAATCGTTTTGCGCAGCAGCGAAATTAGCAGGTTGGAGGCGATTATCACGAGGGCAAAGGCGCCGCTCATGCCGAGTGCTTTGTCCAGCGTATCGGTAACGGCCAGTACCGGACACATACTGAGCGCCAGCACGAAAACCGGGTTGGAAATTAAAATTCCTTTTTTAAATTGGTTGCTAAATCCCGACACCTGTAATTCTCCTGCTTTCGATTTTAATCCAAATACTCCAGTTTATCCAGTATGGCATCCCTGACGGCATTTGTGACTCCCCTAGAGCTGTAGGTCGAACCGGATACGGCATCGACTCCGCCCGGCAGCCATGAATAACTCGAATAACACTCCTCGACCGGCAGCTCGATAAACTGGTCAAAAAATTTGTTCTTTATCAGCCTCTCCCAGTACGCATCGTCTTCAAACTGGCTTATAACGATGATATTTTTTATGGTTTCCTTATCTTTAAGACCCGCCAGGACGGTTATTTTACTTCTGTAGCCATTATCTGCTCCATACATGGCATAACCGATTTTATGCCTGCTAGAATCATATATAGTATATATTCCTGTATCAACACTGTACCTGTAAAAAGTGGCACTGGGAAATATCTGCTGCAGCAGGGCAACCGTTGCCGGGTCCTGCTGCGATTCCAGCACCGTGCGGTTTATTTTATCCGCTCCCATCAATAAAGCGGAACATACCAGTATTACAACTATCAGAAAGCATACCGGATAATATTTTTTTAAAACGTTAATCATATTCTACTTCTTTTTAGTCCCGTAAACTCTCGACTGGGTGTACCTGTCAATCAGCGGGGCAGCCGCATTCATCAGCAGAATGGCATAGCAGACGCCTTCCGGCATTCCGCCGTAGAATCTGATGAGTATGGTGAATATGCCGGCACCGATGCCGAAAATAACTTTTCCCATACGAGTCATGGGCGTGGTAACGTAGTCGGTAGCCATGAAGAAGGCGCCTATCATCAAACCGCCGCTCATAACCTGGTAAACGGCATCATGTCCCGCTATCAGGCTCAAAACAGCCACGGTAGCTATAAAGGCAAGCGGCGTTCTCCAGTCTATGATCCTGAGAATTATCAGCAAGATTCCTCCCGCCAGTAGCAGCAGGGCGGATGTTTCGCCCAGAGAACCGCTGGTATTTCCCAGCAGTAAATCAAGGTACATGTCGAGATTATCGCCGATTTGCTTGAAGGCGTCGCTCAAGGGGCTGGCAGAGGTAACGGCATCGGGGGCAAAATGGGACGGGGCGATCCATAGCGACATCGGCCCCGGAAAGCTGAGCTGCATGAAGGCACGTCCGGCCAGGGCGGGATTAAATATATTGTGCCCCAGTCCGCCGAAAGCCTCTTTAACGATGGCAATGGCAAAGATGCTTCCGAGGGCGACCATCCATAATGGGATGGTCGGCGGCAGCGTCAGCGCTAAAAGCAGTCCGGTTATTACGGCGCTGCCGTCCATGACGAATTTCTTTTTTCTGAGCAGTTTTACCAGGTATTCAGTGGCTACAGCGGCCAGTACGCTGGTTAGAATTACCAGTATAGCATTGAAACCGAAGAAATAGATGCTAGCAGCGGTCGGGAACATCAGAGCAAAAATCACCACGTACATGATGCGCTTGACCGACCATTTACTG
>JAAYNN010000185.1 GCA_012520835.1 Dehalococcoidales bacterium | reverse complement strand
ATTGCCTTTAAAACGCTTTACTTCTTTACCAACAACATCATAGATATACAGTTCTTTTATGTGTATTTGTCCGTTGTCAACTTTTAATTTATCGGTGGCAGGATTGGGCGTTAAAATCATCTCTTGTATTAAACCAATCTTTGTTTCTTTTATGAAAGTCTCATTTTTATTTTCCAAAGAAGGATTTGTAACAACCACCCAATCGCATCTATCCGGCTCCCAGTAAGGCATAATAAATTTTCCCAATTTTCTCAACATCGCTTCTGCTTTCAATGATGCTCTATTGGAGCCGGAAGCAATTAATTCCAAGCTATCAATAGATTCTTGTGTAATAATCAAAGAATCTATATTTGTATTATCCCATTGATATAAATAATTTAAACAAATCTTGTATTGCTCATTTTCAGCCAAATCACAATTCGGATACTTATTTGGTATATCATCCAATATCGTGTTCATTTGTGTTATATTTCCTTCATTCAAATAACTTTCCGCTAATACGTAATCAGCATCTATGGTTTCGCAACGATACAGCCAAGTATTGTATTCCGATTTGTTTAACTCTTCATTTGTCAATAAAAACTGTAAGGCATTTTGACAGATAATGGTTAAGGAATCTTTTAAATCCGTTAACTTAGCATACATGTCAAATTGAGGATTTAATCCTTGAATATCAGGTAATCCTTGACTATTTACTATATCTACAATATTAATTGAACCATACATATTAATATATTCCGCTTTTAAAATATTGTATTCATTAATAACATTAAGATACATATCGTTTAATTCCGAAATAGGAACAATAGGAGTTGTTAAATAGTAATTTTCTCCTATATAACCGGATGCAAGGCATTTATTTCCAAGAACCGAATTTATTACTATATTCGGATTGGGAGGATTAATGTTATTGCAATTTACAGGATTATGATTATATCCATTTAAATCATAATAATACCATATTTCAAAGCTATTGTTACAATTATCAATGTTCATAGTTGAAATATCCGGATTTCCAAACTGATTACCGGTTCCATAATATTTATAATTACTATAGTAACCTTGATAAGTGCCGATAATACCATTTTCTGCTACTTTTATATCTTCTTCATTATTATTAAACAAATTACATGAAAATTTTAACCCAATACTTGGAATATGAAAATTATATAATCCTTGTACTCCATCTACATAACAAGCCACACACATATCATGAAATGTATTGTTTTTGATATAATTATTATTTGTTTCTTCTCCTAAAAATAATATGCCGGTACCCTCTCCATGAAAAATATTATTTGCAACACTGTAATTATCACATTTGTTGAGAACCAATCCGTATAAACTTGGAAAATGATGATTGTATAGTGTGTTATGAACATCACACATTTGCATTGTTAAGGCGTAGGCTGATACGGCGTTTATAGAAGTTTGGTTGTTTATAAATAAAGTATTATAAATTCGTGTAGGTCTCGTTCCTGAATATTTTATCTGTATTGCTGTTCCGTAACCACTAAAACTACAAGGAATTGCTTCATATGGGATGAGATTAAAAGGACTACGATTATCATTAAGGCAAATTCCGGCGTTATAAGAATAAATACCAATCCCATAATTATCTAATGAAGACTTTGGTTGAGCATCTATGAAATTACATCCGTTAAAGCGAACGCCCTTTACATACTGTAATGAAACTTGACTTTCATTATTAGATACTGTAAATAATGCGTTGTCATTTACAATAAAAGAACAATTGGTAAACGAACTTTTGTTATCAATTTCCATATTATTAGACATATATATGTAATTTTGAAAATTAATGGCTTTTTTGTTATTAATAAACGAAGAATTTGTAGCAGAAACAATTCCTCCTCCTGACGACATACTTATAGGCTCTTCAAATCCTTCAAGGATAGGAAGAGTTATTCCTCCGTTAAAAGAAACCAAAACAAAACGCTTTTCTCCTACATATACACCACATTCGGCATTTTCAATTATTGCTTCATTTTGTAAAATTAAAATTCCTTGATTTGTATTATTTAAATCTTGGGATAATAAAGGATTGCCATGAACCTCTATACCTTGCCACAACTCTCCATCACAAATATTGGTTAAAGTTGCATTATTAAGAATAAGTTTACCTCCTTGTTTTACTATTATCTTTGCATCTTGAGTACAGTGTATTGTAGTATTGTTAATAGTCAACGTAGTGCCTGAATTAATATAAACTTTTACACCTAAAGTACTATTTTCATCCCATTGCGTATTTTCTGAATATATAGTGTCTTTTTGAGAAATATTTTGATAATATGGAATACTATTATTGATAATAATATTATCTTTAATAATTTGCTTTATTAACGTGTTCCCCAAATAAATAGATGCAACGATTTGAGCATCATTGGTCTGAACTAAAGGGTTGAGTATTATGGAATTTGAAGATTGAGATATAATAGCAAAATGAAAACTTGCATTCCATTCTATTCTGCATCCATAAGGAATTGCCCCAGTTAAACTATAAGTATAATGTTCACAAACATTTAAAGATGTTTCACCAACTATTTCATAATTTAGACCATACATTGTAGCTTCTGCCACAGCTTTAGTAGCATTTACCAATCCATAACCTACTTGCTCATTCCATGTCCCATCCGGATGTAAATAATGTGTTTCAAATGTATAATTCGATAATTTGGTTGCCGTTTGATTTAGTATAGACATTACTTGAGCTTTTGTTAAATTGGGATTTACAGATAGCATTAACGCGGCTACTCCGGCTACTTGTGGACATGCTGCTGATGTGCCTCCAAATCCATCA
Source organism: Dehalococcoidales bacterium (assembly GCA_012520835.1). Taxonomy (GTDB): domain Bacteria; phylum Chloroflexota; class Dehalococcoidia; order Dehalococcoidales; family UBA5627; genus UBA5627. The sequence continues at coordinate 865 of JAAYNN010000185.1, read as the reverse complement.
TAATAAGCTGTAGAGGTATACCCATTCTCTCCTTCTAAATCTAGAGTTCTTATATTACCTGGCTGTGATCCACTTGGGGCAACCAATTCTAAAGTTGCATTATAACAACTATAATTATATCTTATTCCATTTTTATCTATTGCACCAACTGTAATAACACCTGTATTATTTGCAGGATATTCTACTTGACTGGATGAGTTTCCAGATGAAAAAACAACAATTGCTCCTTTATTATTTCTGCCTTTCGTCATACAATCTTTTATTGCTTTATCAAGCTTATCCGATTGAGAAGTTACACTCCATGAACAGCTTAAAATATCTGCATCGAATTCTTGCCACGATTTTGTAATCGTTTTTGCAATAGCTCCTATCCTAAATGAGTATCCTGATGATTTAAAAATTCTAAATGGAACAATTTTAATATTTGGAGCAATGCCAGCTATGCCTATATTATTATGAGATGCTGCAATAATTCCGGCACAACATTCACCATGACCTATACCTTCATAATCTCCTTTCGTAGCCCCATCAGAATTATTCACACAACAGCTTGGTGCATAACCGGATAATACTCTACTGTTTCCTAAAGCATCTTTTAAATCCTCATGTTCATTTACTCCGGCATCAATAACGGCAACTTTAATATTTGTAGCTCCTAAACTTAATAGCCAAGCATCTTCAACATTTATATCTATTCCACATGTAGCATATTCTGAAAGGCTTTGACTTGGAAATGAAGTAGTCGACCCTTAAAAAGCCAATTTATTTTGTCTTTGTATGAAAATAAGGTTGAAAATTGATAGAAATAATTTTTGAAAAAAGAGCAAAAAAGATGATTTCCATTTGTTCATCATCCTTTTGAAGT
>JAAYNN010000121.1 GCA_012520835.1 Dehalococcoidales bacterium | reverse complement strand
TGTCGAAGGGTCAAACGAACGGAAGAAACATATTTATTTAATCGACGCCGTTGTGGTTCGACACGCTCACCACGAACGGCTTCCATTTAATCACAAATGGCTTGCGGGATTTTTAATCCCACCCCAGATGCCTCGTTCGACCACTACGAACTCAGCATGACAATATTAAAATCCCTTATCCGTACCCTGTCATTTCAAGATATCCCATGCCGATTATCTTATTCGTATCCTGCGCATCGTAGATATTGACCGCCCCTTCCCAGTAGCGCGTGCTCAGGTCGAGTTCCTGTCCGTTGAATGCCGCTTCCACTATCAGCGTCTTTGCCAGAGGTACTACCTCCGCCCGCCATTTCAGGGGATATGTAACGCCGGTTTTGCTTTTCCAAGTATCCAGCACGGTTAAAACAATATCGCCCGTGCCCAGTTTGACAGTGCTGCCATCGTCATTTACGATTAACCCTTCGTTATAAGGATAGACGCTGCCGTCCTTGTATCTGAGCTGGAAATAAACAATTTCGGTATTATCGTTCAACTGTATCGAGAACCAGTCCCAGCCGCCCTGCTCCTCGCTTAAGGTGCTGGTACTCCATTCGCGATCCAGCCAGCTGTTGCCGCTGACTTCATGCCTGGTGCCGTCTATTTCTATATAGCCGCCGGTTGCCAGCCGTGTAATGGAGTAGTAGTAAGACGCGCTGGTCTTATCGACGCTCTTATAGCTCAATCCCTTTTCTCCTTCGAAAACGATATCTTTCAGGGGGGTTACGTCCAGTGATAAAGTGATGCCGTTTTTTGAGGCATACAACTGCCATGGGAATGCGCCATCTCCCGTGCCCAGCATGTACCAGTCGCCGACGTTCATTTTAAAGGGCTCGGCGCTGAAACCGGCCAGGCCGAGTGCGTCCCGGTTAAATCTTTCGAAGCAGTAAAACTTCTCATTCTGTATATCGGATACCGTAAAATGTGCCATATAAGCCTGGTCGGTAGCCCAGGCGGAAGTCCTGGCAACCGTTAACGGGCTTAAGGCGATGCGGAAAAAGGTCAGCTGGTAGCCGAAGCGGTTGCCGTCAGCATCATAGAGGTTGCCGGTAAAATACCACCACTCGTTGCGGAAACTATCGTGCGGGCCGTGGTCTCCCGGGAAGGAAAAATCGATTACCCTGTCGGCTATGCTGTACCCCTCGGTATCGCTGCTGCTCAAGGCTTCGATGACATTAATTTTATCGTCGCTTACGCTGACCTTATTGCAGCTGCAGCCGCTTAAACCGGCGGAGACAGCTATCAATATCAGAACAAGCAGGGGGCAGATTATTTTCATGCTGACGCTTTTTATCATGCTATTCCTCCCTCAAGGCTTCGGCAGGCGAGATTTTCGACATCTTCCATGAAGGGTAAACACTTGCCAGAAGGGATGCCACGATGGCAATTGCCAGTGCTTCCAGTATCGTGCCGGCGCCTACTGCCATCTGGATGCTCCAGCCGAAGGAGCGGATATTGATGGTCTGAATCAGTAATATCGACATGAGTATCCCCAGCGGGATCGCCAGAATCCCCGAAATAGCCCCCATCAGCCCGGTTTGCAGTGCCGTCATGCTCCATATCTGATTGGGTGTTACGCCGGCGGCTCTCAGGATGCCGAGTTCCTTGATTTTTTCCAACTGGTAAGCCATCAAGGCGCTCAGTATGCCGATAAAGGCTACTATAATTGCCAGCAACTCGAGCACTTTGGTAATCAGGAAGGTGCGGTCGAATAATTCCAGCACATTGCCCCGTATGGTATAGCTGTCGGTGACCGTGATGCCGGGCGCATCCGCTACAATCGCTTTTACCGCGGTCATAGTGCCATCCTTATCTGCCGGATTTATCAGATATAACCCCAGCGAAGCGATGGTATCATCGTGCCAGTAATTGGTATAGACACTCTGCGCCATGATAACCTTGCCGGCATCCGTACTGTAGTCATAATAGATGCCGCTGATAGCGTATTCCTTTATGCCCTGTTCCGTATAAAAAGCAATCTTATCCCCCACTCCGATATCATATTTGTAAGAGAGAGGTTCGGAGATGTAAACGGCTTCGCCGTTCTTCAGGCTTTCCCAGGCCGGGAGGTGGTTTCCGGTCTTCAACTGGTATTCGGTGCGGCACTGTTCGACTGGCGTAATCACATCGGTCTCCAGTGTGCCGTAATCGGTAGCCAAAAAAACGGTTTTCAATCCCTTGGTGGCTGCGATGCCATCGAGAGATTTGATTTGTTCGACCAGTTCAAAGGGCAGCGGTGTTTCGGCGGTGCTGGAAACGTTCTCCATGGTGTTGATATAAACGTCCCCCTGTATAGCCTGCTGCATCCATAACTGCACCGTCGTGCGGAAGCTCTCTATCATAATCCCCATGCCGATCACCACCGAGATGGCTACCACCATGGCGGCAATGGCTGTCCCGGTGCGGCTGATGGAGCCGGCAATGCCGGTTACCGCCATCTTGTAGAGCACACTGGTCTTGCTGCCAACCATGTTCATGAAAATACCGAGATACCTGGAAATCAGTTCGGCAATCAACGGCACGCACATAGCAAAGCCGATTACCAGCAAAAAGAGCGAAGCGAATCCGGCAATCAGGCTGCGTTCCGATAAAAACAGTATGATAACCGATAAAACGATCATCCCCAGGCCGGCCAGGGTGATTTTGGGCAGCAGTTTCTGTGCCAGGCTTTCGATGACCGAGCGGAAGCGGACGATTTGCGGCCTCGATGCCGCCGCTTCGAAAGCCGGGATGAAAGAAGCCACCAGCGAAGTTATTATGCCTAAAAGCGCTCCCTTTATAAAGATTCCCGATGAAAGCTCGAAGGTGGTCACTGTCAGCGTGAAGTAGAGGCTGTCGATAGTGCCGGCCACCAGTTTAATCAGCCCCTGCCCCAGAAAGATGCCTAACAGTACCCCGATGCCGGTGCCGATAATGGCAATAATGGCGGCTTCGATTAAAACCTCGGTAAATATCTCGCGGCGCGTGGCTCCCAGTACACGCAGCGAACCCAGAAGTCCGCGGCGCTGCAGCACCGAAAAAGTCATGGTATTGTATATCAGGAACATGCCGACCAGCAGCGCCAGCATGCTCATGGCTGTCAGGTTGGTCCTGAAGGCATCGGTCATATTCAGGGTGGATTCATTGCCGGCAGCGGTTGAAATCAGCGTCATACCCAGCGGCAGCCAGCTTTCGATAGCTGCAAGAGTATCCTTATCGTCCGCTGCAACAACCAGGCTGATGTTATCAATAACGCCTGTTTTTCCTAAAAGTTCCTGGGCAGTGGAGATATCAGCCACCAGCAGCCCGTCGATTTTGGAATCATCCTCTTTGCCGACATTGCCGATTACTTTTACATGCGCTTCCAGCCCGGCGATGGATATAATAATCATATCTCCGGTGGCAATATCCATTCGTTCCGCCATAACATAGGGAACAAGAACGGTATGGGGTTCCACCAGCAGCGCCAGCGCCGACATATCGAAGGTGCCGCTCATCTCGTCGGTCATATATGAACTGGAAAAAATATCCAGACCCATCAGTTGAATGGTTTCGCCCTGCAGCTTGACGTAGCCGTCCACTACCGGGGAGGCTTCGACTTCGGGAAATGCCATTACAAGATCCGTATAGAAACTCTCATCCATTCCCAGCGGACCGCCGTTTATTTGATGGGTAGCTGTTCCAGTTGCATTCTCGACCGAAATCTGGAAGGCTTTCTGCGCGCTGGTGTTGGCAATATCTATAGCTATCACAACGGCAACACCGATGGAAACGCCGATAATCGAAAGCAGGATGACCCACGGGTGCTTGAAGAAATATTTCCAGATGGAACGCGAGAGTATGCGGCTTACCATGTGACTTCCTTGCTGTGCTTTGTGAGTTTTCCGTTTTCAAGCAGCAGCATGCGGTCGGCGAATTTGGCGACCTCTTTGCTATGGGTAACCATTATCAGGTTTTTATTTTTTTGGCGAATCAAGCGGTCCATAATGTTCAGAATATTCTGGCCGGTATCCCTGTCCACATTGCCGGTCGGTTCATCGGCCAGTATCACCAGCGGGTCGTGCACCAGGGCGCGGATAATGGCGATGCGCTGCTGTTCGCCGCCGGATAACTTGTCGGGGTAATCATTCCTCCTGTCGAAAAGCCCAACCTCGTTCAGTAGCTCCATGGCTGGTTCCTTATTATTCATACCGTTCAGTTCCATGGGCAGCAGGATATTCTCCATTACCGTCAGTGTCGGAATCAGGTTGAAGAACTGGAAAACGAAGCCGATGTTTTTACGGCGGAAGAGCGTGCGTTTCTGTTCGCTGAGATTGGTGATATCGACATCGTTGATGATAATTTTACCGCTATCGAGCTTGTCGATGCCGCTGATAACGTTCAACATGGTCGATTTTCCCGAACCGCTGGGCCCGAGCAGCGCCACGCATTCACCTTTTGCAAAGTCGGCGTCGATGGCTTTCAGGACTGGGAGAACCGTCAGTCCTTCGACATAACTCTTGCTGGCTTTCTGCAGGGAAATCAGCGGGGCGTTCTCGCTTTCTTTATTCATATCAACTTCCTGTAGAGCAAAATTGGCACCTGGCCCGGGAAAAACGAAATGACTGGTGTGAATATTGTAGATTGAAAAAGGTTTTCTTTCAACATTTACGCCCGATAATGTATAATCAAAACGGCACTGGCAGGTCTTTGCGGGCTGACTGCATCAACCCCGCCGCCGGAGGTAAGGCATGGTAGAGCATGAAGTGGAAATTGAGGTCGATGATGTAAAATTCTCGGCTACGGTCGCGTTACCTCAATCAGAAGGCAAATTCCCGGGTGTACTGCTGATCCCCGGTTCGGGGCAGGTGGACAGAAATGAAAACGCCCCGGGATATTCCATCAATGTCTTCAAGGAAATCGCTCATTCCCTGGCTGAAAACGGCATAGCCAGCCTGCGCTACGACAAGAGGGGGGTGGGGAAGAGCGGGGGTGATTACTGGTCAACCGGTTTTTATGATAACATTGCTGATGTCTCCTCAGTCCTTTCATATTTCAAAAACTACGCATCGGTCAATCCCGTCCGGATATTTTTACTGGGGCACAGCGAAGGGGCTATTATTGCTTCCAGGCTGGCCGGTAGCGGAAGCGATGTCGCCGGCATCATCCTATTAGCAGGAAGCTGCCAGAGGGGCGAAGACCTGCTGAAGTGGCAATCCCGGCAGATAGTACAGGGGCTTACCGGTTTCAATACCTGGCTGGTTAAAACGTTTCGTATCGATGTTGCCAGGGTGCAGCAGAAACAGATAGATAAAATAAAAAAATCAACCAAAGACTGGTTTCGTATTCAGCTGGTAGCCAGGATAAATGCCAAATGGATGCGCGAGTTTCTTGATTACAATCCGGCTGACGACTTTCCGGCGATTAAATGCCCGATACTGGCGATAACCGGCTCGAAGGATATACAGGTTGACCCGGCGGACTTGAAGAAGATGGCGGAACTGGTTAAAAGCGATTTCGAAAGCCACGAGCTTCCCGATATCACCCATATGCTGCGTTCTGATAAGGGGAAACCCAGCCTTTCTACATATAAAAAACAGATATCGGTACCGATGGATGCCCAGATATTATCTTTAATTCTCGACTGGTTGAAAAAGCGGATTTAGTCTGGCACTACTGCGGAGATAGCACTTGTTAATTGAACTGAGAGTAAAAGACTTCGGCATAATCGAAGATATAAACTGGAAACTGGCTGAAGGGCTGAATGTCATCACCGGAGAAACCGGTGCCGGCAAGTCGCTGGTAATCGAAGCGCTTGAAGCCTTGCTTTCGGGTAAAATCGAGGAAGAAAGTATCCGCTACGGCTCCGAGGGCACTTTTATCGAAGGATTGTTTGCACTTCCGGATAAACAGGCTTCAATCGATAGCCTTAAATCCCTTCTCGAGGAAAACGGCTTATCTTCGGATGACGGCATGCTGGTAATCAGCTGCGAATTAAAGAGGCAGGGTCGCAGCGTCATCCGCGTCAACCGGCGCGCCGTTCCGCGTAACCTGCTTGCACAGGTGGGAGCTTTTTTAATCGATATTCACGGACAGAGCGATCATCTGTCGTTACTCAACACCGAATACCATATCGACTTTCTCGATGCATATGCCCACGCTATCGATTTGCGGCAAAAATTCGCCTTACTGTATACCGAGCTTTTACATTTAGAGTCCGAACTGGAAGCACTGGCTGAAGCCGATAAGGACACTTCATCGCAGGAGGAATTCCTGCGTTTTCAGGCCGATGAAATAAAAAAGGCCAAGCTGGTGGATGGTGAAGATGGCGCACTGGAGCAGGAACTGAAAATCATCTCAGCTGGTGAGCAATTGAAAGCCTCTTCATACGAAGTCTACAGCATGTTAAACGGCGAAGACCCTGCCTTGTCCTCGTTATCGGCGCTGGAAGCCCTGAACCGCGCGGTGCGCATCATTGGCCGGCTGGCAGAACTAGACCCGTCTCTGAAGCCGGAACTGGCGATGCTGGAAAGGGTTGTTCCCGATGTCGAAGAGGCGGCGCGCAGCATCCGCGATTATTCCGAAAACATGGAATTCGATGCCGGGCGCTTGGCGGAAATCGAAGACCGCTTAGAACTTATCAGGAACCTCAAGCGAAAATACGGGCAGACCATTCCGGACATCCTTTCGTATCTGGAGGGAATCGAAAACAAGCTGGGGAAATTCTCCAATTCGGCAGAGCGCATCGAAGAATTGAAAAAGCAGTCCGCTTCGGTCAGGACGGAACTGGGTAAAATGGGATTCGAGCTATCGTCTTTACGCTCTCAATCGGCTAAGAAACTGATTGGGCAGGTAAACAAAGAGTTAGCCGATTTGAAGATGGAGCAGGTGAAGTTCGATGTCTCTATAACGCAAAAGGGATCTGCCAACGGCATCCCGTCTCCTGAAGGGAGAAACTACGAATTTAGCAAACGCGGTATCGATAGCGTGGAATTTATGGCTTCAACCAATCCCGGCGAACCCTTCAAGCCGCTGGCAAAAATCGCCTCGACCGGTGAAATCTCGCGCTTCATGCTGGCTTTAAAAGGGGCGTTTTCAAAGACGGACGATATCCCGATTCTGGTTTTCGATGAAATCGATATTGGGGTGGGGGGCAGGTGCGGGGAGGTTATCGGCGAAAAACTGTGGTCGCTGGCGCGGGGCAGGCAGGTCATCTGTATCACGCATCTGCCGCAAATCGCCGTTTTTGCCGATGCGCATCATGCCATTCGCAAGAACACCGACGGCTCACGCGCCTCCACCACTCTCGAAAGCCTGAAAGGCGAAGCATTGGTTCGCGAGCTTACCATGATGCTGGTGGGTTCGCAGTATTCCGAATCATCGGTTAAAAGCGTCAGGGAACTGATGCAGAAAGCTATGGATTGGAAGAAGGGGAATCGAAAGTTACTCTAACAGAATTCTATTCTATTTTGCAATTTCTACAGTGTTATTTCGGTAATAGTGTCCGATCAATTGTTAATTACGTTTAAAATACTATTCTTCAGGCGTTACACAGACATTACAATCGTAAGACATTTTTTAAAAGATTTATTTTAGCTATAAAATAAGCAAAAAGGTTGACAAAAGGGTGTTATAAAAGTTATCATAAAAAAACTTTTGCACGAGGGGGAATTGATATAGCAATACCACTTCTAACTTAATACTCGTTTTTTAAAATGTTATTTTGTCAATAAAAATTCAATAATTTTCCATTCAATATTCCATCCGACACTCAGGGTGGTAATTCAAAGCGGGTTGCTGCTCACTATCTTAAGTTTCCATACACTTTCAACCGGTTTTTTGTGCCGTGATGGAACTTTTGTCTTATTAACAAATGATTAAATTGTAAAGGTATGTTATGACAGCAAAGATAGAAGCAAGGAACCTGGTAAAAATATACGGTGAAAATACCGCTAAAGCCCTGGAACTATTTAACCGGGGATGTTCCCGCAGTGAAATAATTCAGGAAACTGGTCTGACAGTAGGTGTAGCCGGAGTCAATTTTGAAATCGCCCAAGGCGAGGTATTCGTGATTATCGGTCTTTCGGGCAGCGGAAAATCCACGCTGCTGCGCTGTATCAACGGTCTTTTAATGCCTACCAGCGGTTCGCTGCTGGTTGATGGCAATGCCGTGGAAAAATTGAATGATGAAGAACTGCGCAAGCTGCACGGGGAAAAAATTAGCATGGTATTTCAGCATTTTGCGCTGCTACCGAACCGCACCATTACCGATAACGTTGCCTTCGGTCTCGAATTAAGAGGAACTCCGTTTGAGGAAAGACGCCAGAGGGCGCAGGAAGCGCTGATAAAAGTGGGGCTGGAGGAATGGAAAGACAAATTCCCGAGTGAACTAAGCGGCGGTATGAAACAAAGAGTAGGCCTGGCGCGTGCTCTGGTTATGGATTCGGATATCCTTTTAATGGATGAACCGTTCAGCGCCCTAGATGCATTGATACGAGCTGAAATGCAGGAAGAGTTGATATCTCTGCAGCAGGAAATCAAGAAAACGGTTGTTTTTGTAACTCACGATTTGGATGAGGCCTTGAGACTGGGAGACCGTATCGCCATCATGCGTGACGGCGCTATTGAGCAGATCGGCACGGCCGATGAAATTCTTTCCAATCCGGCCAATGAATATGTAGAGAAATTTTTGCAGGGCATTGATGTATCCAAAATACTGGATGCCAATAGCATTTCCAAGTGGCCGCGTGAAGTTATCAGGAAAACCGAAAGTGTATCTATAGCCCTGCACCGCATGAAAAAAGCCGATATGGATTACCTGTTCGTACTGGGTGCCAGAAATAAACTGGTCGGAATGATATTGCGGGAAGATGTGTTGAAACTGGCAAAAGACAGGCAGACCAGTATAAAAGACATTATAAAAGAAACAAATACCGTTCAATCCAATACCATCATGAGAGATGTCTATCATGAATTGCGCATTGCCGAAAAAGACCTGGCGGTAGTCGATGATAAAGGGCGTTTTCTGGGAGTGATTACGCACAGTGTACTACTGATGACACTGGATGAGCGCAAGGGGGGTGACGGAATTGCCGAGTCTTGAATTACCAAAATTGCCTCTTGGTGACGCTATCGAATGGCTTGTCAGGTGGCTGATTAAAAATCTGGATGCCATTTTCGATTTTTTCAGGGATGTTCTCGATGCCATTACCGGCGCTTTCAGCAGCGGATTGCTGTGGGTGCATCCCGTATTCCTGATTGTTATCTTCGGTTTGCTTATCTGGTTGATTACCAATAAATTGACGGCAATTTTAAGTACCGTCGGACTGGTGCTGGTATGGAACATGGGGCTCTGGCCGCAACTTGTTAATACGCTGGTTTTAGTGGTTGTTGCCGTGGTTATTGCTTTGTTTATCGGAATACCCTCCGGTATTTTGATGACGCGCAGCAGGAAGTTCGAGGCTTTTATGCGACCGGTGCTCGATTTTATGCAGACCATGCCGCCTTTTGTTTACCTGATACCGGCAGTGATGCTGTTCGGCATAGGTGTGGTACCCGGTCTCTTTGCCACAGTAATTTTTGCCATTCCACCACCTGTGCGCCTGACTTACCTTGGCATAACGCAGGTTCCGGAGGATACCAAGGAGATGGCGATTGCCTTCGGTGCCAATGATTGGCAGGTATTGACCAAAGTCGAGTTGCCGCTCTCGCTGCCGAGTATTATGGCCGGTGTTAACCAGTGCATTATGCTGGGTATCTCAATGGTGGTAATCGCTTCAATGATAGGAGCCGGTGGATTGGGTGAAGTAGTAATGCGTGCCGTGGGCCGGCTTGACCTGGCGCTCGGCTTTGAAAGTGGTCTTGCAATAGTCATATTGGCTATGGTCTTGGATAGAGTGAGCCGTAATATAGGTTCGGGGAAACAAACTCCGTTATCCCGGATAATAGGCTGGTATAAACAGCGTAGAAAAAAGAAAGAATTCGAGCATGCGGCTTAAATGTTTTAAGTATTTGTGGTATGAAAGGGGGGATGCCCAATAGATAAAGTATCCGCTAGGATAACCTGAAACTATTAGAGAAAGGAAAAAACATGTTTAAGAAAATTCGTTATTCAATTGTAGCTGTATTTGCCACCGTCATTTTAACAGCCGGACTCATGGCCGGTTGTGATTCAACACCGAAAACAATCAAAATTCCCTATGTCCAGTGGGCTTGTGCTGAAGCAGAAACTCATATTGCGCAGTATCTACTGGAAGAGATGGGCTATGAAGTTGAACTCAGCGTTGTTCAGGCGGGCGTCATGTGGACATCGGTTGCTACCGGTGCCGCTGATGTATTTACCACCGCCTGGTTGCCTTATACGCACGCTTCCTACTGGGAAGAATACGGCGATGATGTCGAAAGGATAGGTGTCCTTTTCGACCAGGCAGTACTCGCATTGGTGGTTCCGACTTATGTTACCATCGATTCGATTGCCGAGATGAAAGATTATAAAACCGAATTCCAGGGTCGCATCGTTGGTATTGACCCCGCTGCAGGTATCATGGAGGCTACACGCAATACACTGATGCCTACCTACGGTATTGAGGATTGGAAACTGATGGAATCCAGTGAAACGGGAATGATTTCCGAGCTTGAACGTGCCATTAACAGGGGTGAATGGATAGCCGTAACCGGCTGGGCTCCGCACTGGAAATTCTTTGCCTATGACCTGAAAATTCTCGAGGATCCTGAACTTACCTATGGTGGAACGGAAGAAATCGTTATTATTGGAAGAGATGGATTTACCAAGGATTTCCCTGATGCGGCTGAGTTTTTCTCAAAATGGACAATAACCGCCGACCAGCTTGGTGAAGTAATGTATATGATAAACATTGAAAAGATGAACCCTGCGGAAGCCGCACGTGCTTGGATAGAAGATAACCGTGACATAGTCGATACCTGGCTTCCATAGAATTATTTATCTATAAAGTGGTTAGTATAACAGGGGGGGCGATCAGCTCCCTCTACTAATTTATGCTAATCGTTGCTATACGGATGGATGAGGCACACCAGTAAAGGGCGGACACCTATCAGTTGTCCCTGCGAAATAAGGCAATGTTATCGATCACTTCGTTTAAATAGGGGAAGACTGTCATGCTGAGTTCATGGTGGTCGAACGAAGCATCTGGGGCAGAGGGTAAGGTCTGTCACCCTGAACGCAGTGAAGGGTCTAAGACCATTCGTTGATAATTATTACCGATGCATTGTGCTTCTGTCGCTGTGCCTTGTGAGAAAAGGGGAAATCAGATTAAGGAAATATAGCGGTATCAAAAAAATGGCTGTTACTTCTTCTCTGGTTTTTTACGTTTCTTTCTGATTGTTTCCATCAACTCCAGCAGCCCCTTCATAATCTGGAGTGGGGTGGGGGGATTGCCGGGGATCTTGATATCCACCGGCAGTATTTTATCAGCGCCGCCCAGCACGGCATAACTGTCCTTATAAATGCCGCCGTCGCAGGCGTCATCGCCGACAGCGATAACGAAGCCGGGCTGCGGCATGGCTTCGAAGGTCTTTTTAACAGCCAGCGCCATATTATGCGTCACCGCTCCGGTAATGACGATGATATCGGCATGCCTCGGTGAAGCCACGAAGGAGATGCCGAAACGCTCCACGTCGTAATAGGGGGTGCTGAGGTTGTTCAATTCGATTTCGGCGGCATTGTCGCTGCCGGAATCGAGTTCGCGGATAGCCAAACTCCTGCCGAAAACAGCATGGATATTCTTTTTAAGCTCAAGGCCGGTTCTGCGGAACTCAGCCAGTTCCGGATCGATATCCGCTGCTCTTTTGTGTCCGAAAATATTTTTTAACAAATCGAGTAGCATATTAAATACATTCCTTACAGGTCATTTCCGGCATAAGACAGGTTCATGCTCTTGTTGATAAGCGGGAAATCGGGAACAATATTATCGAGTACGGCGTGCTCGATCGCCCACCAGTTGCAGAAGGAAGCGGTGCGCACCTTGTAGCGGTCGATAACACCGTTTTTTACATATACCCAGTGCAGGTTCTGCCCGCGGGGCGCTTCCACAACGGTCAGCGCATGGCCGTCATTATCAGAACACTGTGACAGAACAGGCCCTTCCGGCAAATTGTCTATAATCTCTTTTATTATATTTACCGAATTCTTTATTTCATCTGCTTTCACCAGGAAGCGTGCCAGTACATCACCCTCATTCTTTGAGGGCAGGTTGAATTTTACTCTATCGTAGGTGCCATATGGATGATTGCGGCGGGTATCGATAGCGGCGCCCGAAGCACGGGCTATCGGGCCGCTCAGGTTAAGCGGAGAAACCAGTTCATGTTTAACGATGCCGGTGGTATCAAAACGGTCGATTACCCATGACGAATCGCAGGCTGTTTTAAAAGCTTCTTTGAATCTGGTTTTAAATCCTGCCAGATATCTGTTAAAGTCCTTCAGCTTTTCAGTTTCAATATCCCTTGAAAGGCCTCCCGGTACAATAATCCCTTTCAGGAAACGTGAACCGGTAAATAATGCGTTGTAACGTAGAATTTCTTCCCTCAGGATAAACAGCATGCTGGCGCCGAACGGGTAAGCCACATCCACCTGCATACCGGCCATATCTCCCAGGTGGGAGTAGATGCGTTCCATTTCTAAAAGGATAGTACGCAACCGGCAGGCTCTTTCAGGGATAGTGCATGCGTTGATTTTTTCAAGCGACATGGCAAATGCCGCTGCATTGGCGGCGCTTTCGTCTCCGCTGATGCTCTCGGCTATGGCAATACAATCTGACGGTTTTTTATTCTCAGCCAGTTTTTCCAGCCCGCGGTGTTTGTAGAAGTGCCGGATTTCCAAGTTGAAGATGGTTTCTCCCATTACGCCGAAGCGGAAATGCCCCGGTTCTATGATGCCGGCATGCACCGGCCCGACCGGAATCTGGTAAATCCCTTCGCCGTCCACTTCCTTAAAAATATACTCGCTGCCTTTTTGTTCTTCCGGTTTCATGTCCAAAGCCTGATTTTCAAACGACTTTAAAAGCGGGTGGAAGCTGTCGGGGTAGGCTTCATGCAGGAACAGGCGTCGCTTATCAAAAGCCCCTTCAAACTCGATGCCGAAACCGTCTTTTATCTCACGCTCGAAATAACAGGCAATCGGGAAATCGAGGGCAATCGAAGGGGCACTTTTATCCGGCAGCTTTACCTCAAGCACCAGCAGTTCCTGTACATTATGATTCTCAAAGACATAAAACAAGGTAAAGCCGCTGTGGTCTTCAAAATCCTCCGCTGCCCACATGGCAATAAGCCCTAATAGTTGTCCGCTTATGATAAATTGCAGGGTTTCGGCAAACGAATCCATGTCGATGCAGACATGGTCTTCGCTGGCATCAGTCTCACGCAACAGGCATTTAATATTGCGTGCTTCCAGAGTTTGCTTCAGTATTATTCCCAGTGTATTCATATTTTATCCTGAAAAGTTATCCTAAAAAGCCGAGGTCGCTGACTATCCCATTCAGCCAATCTGCCAGCCCGCCCGGCATATATAGACCAAGCCCCAACAGTATAACGAAAATAAAAGCAATCGGCCATTTCATGCTTTTCGGTGTATTGTACGCTTTCAACTCTGCTTCTTCTTCCCTGTTGCTGAAAGCCCGTACCAAATAGTAGCCGAAGCTGGAAGCGATGATAAACAGCAGTAGCAGCACAATAACCAGCCCCGCCACAGAAAAATCGGCAAGACCGATCAGGATGTTCAATTTCGAGAGGAAGATGGGGAATAAAGGCACCCCCAGCACCGAAAGGCTTCCCAGAATAAGCCCCCAACTTGCCAGCGGCTGCAGTTTAAAGGCATTCTTTATCTGAAAGTATTTATTGCTTTCATACTGGCGGTGAAAAATGCCGGCTGAAAAGAACAGCAGTACCTTGGAGAGCGAATGTCCAAGCTTATGGAAAAGAACCCAGAAAAGCACCGCCGGCGATGACAAACCGATTCCCAAAACCAGAAGCCCCATATGTTCGATGCTGGAAAAGGCAATGAATTTCTTGGTATCGGTTCTGACAGCCAGGCAAAAAGCCGGTACGAGTATACTGAGAATGCCGGCAACTATCAGGAAAACTTTCAGATTATCTCCCACAGTGGTCTGTGTTGCCACCGCATTCAAACGCATTATACCGTAGATGCCGATATTCAAAAGAACGCCGGATAACAGTGCGCTGACTACCGACGGGGCACGCGAATGAGCGATTGGCAGCCAGGTATGGAAAGGAACCAGGCCGCTCTTGGCGCCGAACCCGATAAAAAGCAGTATGAATGCCACTCCGAAAGCTGTTCCCGGCAGCGACGGAGCGATCTCCAGAAGAGTATCCCAGTTCAGCACCCCGCCGTTAACAAGGTCGAGGTTCAAGGCATAGAGTATGATGATGCCTACAAAGGAAAAAAGCATGGCTGAAGATGCGATAAAGACATATTTTAAAGAGGCGGTAATATTCTCTCTGGCCTTAAGTATTACAATCAGCAGAGCGGAAAACAGGGTTGTCAATTCAAGGAATATCCAGTACAGGGCAACATTATTGGCGAGGAAACTGAGCACTATCACAGTGAATAACATGTTGAAAGCGCCGTAAAAGAGCCCGGTATTGTTGCGCGCTATCTCGCCTGTATTCAACAAGTCACGTATATATCCCCTGGCGTAGATTGCCGACAGGCAGAAAACGATGGCGGCAATCAATATTTCATATAACGAAAGCCGGTCGATAGCAAAATAGCGGCCGTCCATAAAATAAACCGGCAGGTCGGCGGTGAACATGATAAAAATGGTCAATCCCAGAAGATAAAAGGCATGAATGATGCTGAAGGTATTTAAAACAGCATCATTACCCATAAATCTGTTCCGACTGCTTAAAATCAGCGTCAGCACCAGCAATAATCCGGGTATGCAGTAAGCCAGTATGGTCATGTCTATCATCTAATCCTCAACCCAGATACCCAGGCGGTTTAATTTTTTATGGAACTCTTCCAGGCTTGAGTCGATACCGAAAGCCAGTACGGCCGATAGCACTAATATCATCAACAGGTCTATTACGATTAAAAACTCGATGATGAAAGGCATTTCCGCCATGAAAAGGCTGAATAAAAGCACTCCGTTTTCCATTGTCAGATATCCTATCGTCTTGGTAATTACCCTTTTACGGCTGAAAATAACCATCATCCCCATCAGGATGAGGGAAATGCCGATGACGCCTCCTAACAGTATCAGGCTGTCGTTGAATACCTCGCCGGCGATATTGGTGAAGAATAAATAGACGACGAATAACAGGATAGTTGAAATGATAATCGAGCTTGCCGGAGAAAGGAATGAAAATTGCAGGTCTCTTTTTACAGGCATACGTTTCAAAACTCTATGCAGAAAGAGCGGGATGAATATAGTTTTCACGGCAAGCGTCAGCAGTGCGATAAAAAGCAGATTAAGAGTTCCGTTTTCTATAAAGAGAACAATCGCCATAACCGCCAGAATAAAGGATTGAACGGCATAGATATTGAAGAGAGAGGAGAGCGACCTCTGTGTAATAATCAGCGCCGCCGTTCCCAGTATCAGAACGAACAATCCGTGAATAATATCGCTAAAAATAATCGTATCTATCATGACAGTAACTCAAACAATATAGTTGCGAATGACAGGAAAAAAGCGATAATAAAGAAATCCGGCAGGCGGAAAAAGCGTATCTTGGCAAAGAATGATTCAAATACACCTATTGCCACCGCCAGTATGACTGCCTTGACTATAAAAGAGGCTACCGATATCAGTATGCCCGATACAGTAGCATCGGTTGCCAGCCCCCACGGGAAAATGATGTTTATCAGCAGAGCCATCAATATCAACTGCTTGATGCCGTAGGATAATTCCATCAATGCCAGCTTCGGTCCCGACTGTTCCAGTATCATGGCTTCATGCACCATGGTCAGCTCCAGGTGCGTCTCCGGATTATCCACCGGCACCCTGGCGGTCTCCACAATCAAAATTATAAAAAGCGAACAGGCTACCAGTAACAGGGGCAGATATTGCAGAATCGAGCCGTTAAGCACTGTCCCGAACATCTGCGGTATATCTGTTGTCTTCAGAATAAAAGCGATAGCGGCGCACGCCATGAGTGTGGTAGGTTCGATAATCGATGCAATCGTCATTTCCCGCGAACTTCCCATGCCGCCGAAGGTGCTGCCGGCATCTAGGCCTGAAAGCGCCATGAAGAAGCGGGCGCATACCATCAGGTACAGGAACAGGATGATATTGCCGAAACCGCTTTCCTGGGCGGGAATGAATACAATAGGCACAAAAATAGATGCTACCAGTAAAAAGGCGATATTCAGATAAGGGCTGATGCGTTGAATAAATGAAGAGTTGTCGGAATAGATTATCTCTTTCTTGAATAGTTTGAATAACTGGAAGTAGGTCTGCAGCAGCGGTGTCCCGTGGCGACCCTGACAGAGCGCTTTTACCTTCTTTATCAGGCTGATCAAAAGCGGCGCAAACAGGAATACGAAAGCCGTATTCAAAACTATATAAAGAATCATATTCCAGTTCATAGCCATAACCCCGCAGCTACCAGCAGCAATACGACGGTAATAAAGGCATAAAGGATAAATGTTTCCAGGTCTTTGTTATGTTTTTCTGAAATAAATGCGGCTGATTTCATAAAGAGATTAGCCAGCGGCATATATACACGTTCTTCAAAGAATTGGAAAGTGGCAATTTTAGCTTTGGTATGCTTGGTAATGCTCTTAGCCGGATCGAAATACTCTTTTTCATTGGTTTTTTTAGTGCGGTAAATCAATTTGAAAATGGTAACGATCGGTTCCGAAAAACCGGTAGCGGTATATTCCATTGCCGGGGTCTGTTTTTGTATACCGCAACCCCAGGTTTCCCCGATTCTGACCGGGACGCGGAATAGTTTAAGCAATCCAACGAATATCGCTGTTATCAACAATAACAGTATGCTTACCGGCAGCATGTCAGGCACCGGCAGTTCGTAGCCGACTGCTTTGATTATCTGGAAAGAAAATACTCCCAGTACGATACATGTTAAAGCCAGTATTGCCGGGCCAACCAGCATACCCGGAGGTGCTTCCATGGCTTTGCCGGCCTCTTTGGACCGCGGTTTAGCTAAAAAGACGATGCCGAAGGCTTTTACAAAACATGTGGCAGCCAGTGCGCTCATCAGGGCGAAGGCAGCCAGCCCGATAACCATGACAATTTCGATAACCGGGTTATCCAATTCGAATGCCCCGAGGTATGACAGAAAAATCATAATTTCACTGGCAAAACCATTCAAAGGAGGCAGAGCTGAGATAGCGCAGGAGCCGATAAGGAACAGGACAGCGGTAACCGGCATCTTTTTTACCAGCCCGCCCATTTCTTCGATATTGCGTGTTCCCGTTGCCTGTACCACCGAACCGGCAGTCATAAAAAGCAGGCTTTTGAATATGGCATGGTTTAAAGTATGGAACAGGGCGCCCACCAGGCTCAGGTTAGCCGGGGTTTGCAGTCCGTAGTGATTGAAGATAACATACAGCCCCAAACCGACGACGATAATGCCGATATTTTCGATGCTATGGTAAGCCAACAGTTTCTTTAAATCATGTTCCTTGAGTGCATAGATTACCCCTAAAACCGCCGAAACAGTTCCGAAAACCAGCAATACGAATCCCCACCACAATTCCGGCTGCAAAACATCGAAAGTAAAACGGCATAACCCATAAATGGCTATTTTAAGCATTACTCCCGACATCAGTGCAGAAATATTCGATGGCGATGCCGAATGCGCATATGGAAGCCATTTATGGAAGGGGATAAGGCCGGCTTTAGTGCCAAAACCGATAAAAAGAGCGATAAAAGCAAAGCTTTTAACCGCCTGCGGCAAGGCGTCCGTGGCCTCTATATCAAAGGTTCCGGTATATCGGTAAACCAGCAGGAAAGCGATAAAAAGGAAAAAGGTGCTTAACTGGGTCATTACGAAGTAGAAAATGCCGGCTTTCTGTGTTTCCGCTTTTTCCCGATCATACATGACGAGGAAGAATGAAGAAATCGACATTATCTCCCAGAAGAATAGCAGGGCGAACATGTTGTCTGCAGCCACCACCATTATCATCGAGAGAATAAAAAGCGGCAGCAGGGCGGTTAAAACATGTTTTCTTTTCTCAATGGCGCCATGCTCGATGTAATTGAATGAATAAATCACCGCGCAAAAAGCGACAAATCCGATTAAAGCGACAAAGAAAGCAGCCAGCTTGTCGAGGTGAATGCTGAACGTCAGTTCAGGCGTCAGTGCATAAATCAGCTGCTGGTAGTCTGCCCCTGTAAAAAAGCAAATCAAAGCGGTTGTTGTAATGCATGATATCCCCGCCAGCGTAATGAATAAAGCTATGCGGTGGCTGGCTTTGCCCAGCTTGAATAATAATGATACCAGCGGCAAGGCACACGCCAATAGCAGCAGCGCGCATCCGCCCAAGAAAAGAATTTCCATTAAACTATATATATCTATCAGTACCGAAGAAAGGGAAAATGAGGAATCCCCTTCTAAAGGTCTCCTTATAATTAATCAGATTTATGTTATTGACACACGTCAAAAACAATTCTAGTCTAAGCATGTTTTATTGTCAATCTGCGATAGCTATGGAAAATTTGATCGCTTCCGCTTTTCTATCCTTAATAAAAACAAAAAGAGGAGGCGAACAGCCTCCTCTTTTTAGCCCCCGAGCAAGTATTTAAGCGGCTGCCATTTCTGCCAGCAATGCGTTTATTACTGTCATGGCGTAGTCAATATTTATGGCGTAACCCATACCCTCTACGCCTACATCGGATATTTTGGCATTGGTAATGCCGATCACTTCACCTTCGATATTTACCAGCACACCGCCGCTGTTGCCGGAATTGATAGCGGCGCTGGTTTCGATAAGTTCATAAAGGGGTTGCTCGCCAACGGTAATCGAAACGTGCAGCTGGCTGATGATTCCTTCCTTGGCGCTGACACCCATATCGAGCGAATTGCCCATAGCTATCACCCATTCGCCGACTGACAGCGTCGAGGCATTGCCGGTTTTTAAAGCCGCCAGATTATTGGCATCGATTTTGAATATGGCGATATCCGCCTGTTCATTGTAAAAGACAGTCGAAAAATCTACATCATAGACATTTCCGTTATTCAGCGTGACCTTGATGGTGTCGGCATCTTCGATGACATGGTAGTTGGTTACAACGATGCCGTTTTCATTGATTATCCAGCCGGAGCCGGCTCCTTCGGTAACATAATCGTAAGCAAAACTGCCCCAGCCGAAGGTGTAAGTAACAGTTGTGTTTATGGCTACAACACCGGATTTAACCTTGTTAACGACATCTGCAATATTAACCAGCGTTGTTCCTGTCGATATCTGCCCGTCCAGATTATGTATCGCAGCTTCCAGGGATGCCACGCTATTTGCCAGCGATTTAAGCGAGGAGATATCATTCTTTAATGAGGCAATCTGCTCTGTAGCAGTAGTCAATTGCTCTTCCAAGGAATCTATCTGGTTTGCGGCTTCTTTCAGTTGCCTGTCTTGCGTGGAAAGTATGGATACCCCGATTAGGGTGATAATAATCATGATAATAGCAACCGGTATGAATAACCATTTGATGACATTGTTATTCATATTTCAACCTCCTGTATGAATGACAGTTTATTTATTGTCCCTGACGGTACGGATAATTCTAAAAATATAGCTATCTCTATTCTGTATCATAGAGCAGCAGGATTGTGGTGATGATTAATTCCGCTGTTTTTATGCTGTCAAATTACCACGAGCAAGCCGATAAGAGAAAAAAGAGCGATGGGAGGCAAGGCCGGCATCGGCTTTCCTTTAATAATATATGATTGAATCAGGTAGGCGCAGATCAGTCCGGCCAGTGAGAATGCCGCCACCAGCAGAGCGGAATTAAAACCAAGGGAAAAATAGACGGCTGATGTTAAAAGCAGCGGGAAACCGATATCGCCGCCACCCAGTATCGAGTGATTGAAATGCTCGGGCGAATTTTCTATCTCTATACTTGGCACTGCTGCATTTTTAGGGCTTTTCAAGCTGGTTTTCCATCCATCTATACTGGCGGGAATTACGAAGGCCGGTAAACTGTCTGACGATTCCATCTTTTTTGCCATCCATGTCATAAAGCCGAAGCGGACGGCTAAAAAGTCATATACCGCAATTACTAGGAGCAGTATCATGGCTGTCCAGGGTGATACGAGGCGGCCGAAGACCGCACCGAGGCTGACCATGGTGAGTATCATGATTATATTATGCAGCCAGATGCGTGGCATGAAGAACCATAAAGTGCCCACTGCCAGCGCAATTATAATAGAGGGAATGAGCGGCATCCAGAAAACCTGAACAATAAAGACGCCCCATGAAAACAGGAAAGCAAATAATGCGCGGAATAGAACCTTGAGCGCCGAGAGCGGGATGACAAACAGCACTACTGCCAGTACCAGTACCACGGCGAAAAAATAGATCAGGATTGCCCCCA
>JAAYNN010000120.1 GCA_012520835.1 Dehalococcoidales bacterium | reverse complement strand
AGTGCCGATACCATACTGTATGTTTGTAAGTTTTGAAGTTGCCGAAGGGTTAAACATTGATCTGTATTCGAAAATTGTAACAAAAATAAGACAACGTGTTCCTATCCAAAATCTATAATGAAAATAACTTTAAAAACTACATATCCATTCCATAGCCGATTTGTTTTCAAGCGAAAATTAGTCGGTTTTTTCTATCTTAGGGAAAATGATTTCTTAATAAAACGTTGACATTGAAGATTCTTACAGCGAAAAACAGGGTTTATATCTAATTTCATATTTATGAGATGCAAGTGGCGGTATGCTTTCCCGTCAATGATTATTGCATCGATGCTCACAATAGCTAAAGACATCTAAGCCAAGAAAGACGCTTGCATAATTGTAGAACTTGCAAGTTATTGTCTTGAACTTCAACCCATACGCAATGAGTATGCACATTCAACACTGTTAGAATAACACGACGAGCAGAGAAAAGTTGTTCAAAATCATCAAAATTCTTTAAGGGCGTATGGGACTACTCTTTTTCAGAGGAATTAAGGACTATACCACAGAAGCACAAAGACAAGTTATTGGCTGATCCGTGAAGGCAAAATCTGCTGCATAAAAGTAGGTCGCGCCTACCGTATACCCAAGGCACATCTTTTCACCTATCTTTGCATCGGTTGTTGATCCTTTTAAGACAAAGAAATCCGGTTGGTTACATTCTTTCCTCGTAATCGACGGTCAGCTCTCCTATTGAGTGACGTGCACGATTAACAATGTATTCCCACGGCGTATCTCCGACATCTTTTTCTCTTGGATGTGCGACCAAAAAATGATCGAGGTCTTTTTTTGTTTCATCTATTATCGTGTTTATTATTATCTTGTTTATCTCAGTTTCATCGGGTTCTACTCTAGCCACAAATTGCACTGTAAAGCAATTGTCTTCCGGCGGTGAAACGAATGCTACTAACTTTGCATTCGAGCCAAAATCCCCGTAATAAATCCTGATGTGTTCGTGTGCGGTATTGACAATCCCTTCTTTCCATTGACATATATATTTTTGCAATATTATTAACCCTCCTCATTTAAATTATTATAAATTATTAATTTCATACAATGTTTTCGCTTTTTCTGAAAAATAGAAAGCAATTTCACTCTTGATTTTTCTCAGGGCTTTTTGAACAACCAGTTCCCAGAATCTTTCTCCACAAAAATATTGAACTATAACCTTTCGTTTACTTCCCAGTTCAAGCAATGCGTATGGTAGTGCTAAATCATCATAGACCACCTTGATATAGTCATTTGTAGTATCTACAATACCTTCTACTATTTGCCATTGATATTTTACCCCGCGAAGTTTTATGGAGTTCGAAGTCTTTTTACTAAATAATCTCATATTAAATTCTCCTTTTTATTTTACGTTCTAATATTATAATCGATGAATTTTGCAAGGTTTATTGTTTATTATTGTGGGATGAGGGAGAGATTAAAGATACTTAAGCAATAAAAAATCCCCTCTCAATATACTCGGGAGGGGATTCAGTTATCACTTAGTCTGGTTTAATATCAGCTAGCCTTCTCTTTTGCTGGCTTTGCCTTTCTTCTCTGTTTCCTGACATACCAGATAACCAGTCCGATAACCAGCCAGACCGGGCTGAAGATGACAATGCCGACAAGTATCGATATCAACACGCGTCCGAAAGCCAGGAAGGCGTCCCATGCCCCGCTGACGACGCCGCTGAAGGTCCATCCCCCCTGTGTAATGGTGATATAGTCGTTGCGGGCCTGCATTTTGGTATTGCCGCGGTCATCGGTTACCGTAAGGCTGATGGTGTAGCTTCCCGGTTTATTATATTCGTGTCTGGGATTGGCTTCGTTGCTGGTCTTGCCGTCGCCGAAATCCCATACATAGCTGTAAGGGGCGAATCCGCCGACAACATCCGGAATAAACTGTATTTTGTCGCCTGTTTCGGCATTGATCCTGCCGGCAGTAAACTTGACTTCCAGCTTAGCCTGCTCCAGGTTAGCGGTAATCAGTGAAGTAGAAGAGGTCTGCTCGAGATACTGCATCTGCCCCTTGATTTGTTCTATTTGCTCCCCGATACTGGTTAATTGCATCTGTATTGCCAGTATGTCTTCGATTTCCTTGGCTTCAGCCATGATGGCCAGAAGCTGCCCGCGGGTTGTCTCAAGGTTGGACAATCTGGCTGTGAGGTCTATATAGTCTTCGGTTACATCCTGTGCAGATGTGCTGCGGGCGGAGACTTCGACCGCCAGTTGCGCGATGGTGTCCATGGCATCGCTGAAATGTTGAGCGGGTACGCGTATGCTGATGTAGCCGTAGATGCGTTCTCCGCTCTTCCAGTTATTGGAGCTTACCACATACCCCCGGTAGCTCTGCGCAATCCGGTTGATTTCATCCAGAGTATCGGGGATGTCATGTACTATCAGCGTCATGTTTCCGTTGTTGACAATCATGCGGTCTATAACGGTTGAGGTAATCGAACCGTCGCCGCCAAAATACTCATCCGATGGATAAGTGACAGTGCTATTCGGGTAATAACCGGAATCGGTAGTTGTCATAACCGGGGGGATATATTTACTGTAGCTGTCTTCCGACCCATCTTTGATGGATTCCCTGGAACAGGAAAAGGCAGAAATTATCAGGAAAAGGGATAAACAAATGGCCAGAATCTTTTTCATATCATATACTCCTTCTTAATAGCCCTGATGAAAAGATACCATAATTTTACATCAGTATATATCTTATAACGCATGTATCAGGAAAAAGATACCTTCATGCAGCAGAAAAGAAATAAATTTTTCATGACCTTGCGGTCCGGGTATTAAGTTCGGTAAGGTAAAAATCCCCTCCCGGTAATCCGGAAGGGGATTCAAGTCTTTTTAGCTTAACTGCAGTTTAGTTGATTTTTCGGCCCTGGATGCCCCTGGCGGTATCGTAATTAGCCTTGGCTTTTTCGCGCGGCCTGAGTGAGCGGGTAGCCTTGCCGGCCTGCCACATCTCGGAATTACCCATTTCGGATAGTTCTTTTCTCAGTTGCGCCTTGTAATCCGGGACGCCGCAGGCGCTGATGACACGCGCCGTTTCGGAGCCATCGGCAACTTTCTCGTAAAGGTCTTTGAATACCGGCATAACCGCTGCCTTGAACCTGGGCTTCCAGTCCAGCGCGCCTCTCTGGGCGGTAGCTGAACAGTTGGCGTACATCCAGTCCATACCGTTTTCGGAAACGAGCCGGATGAGGCTTTCGGTCAGCTCTTCGACAGTTTCGTTGAAAGCTTCGCTGGGGGAATGTCCGTGCGCTCTTAAAGTATCGTACTGTGCTTCCATGATGCCGGCTAAAGCACCCATCAGGACGCCGCGTTCGCCGACTAAATCGCTGTAAACCTCTTTTTCGAAGGTGGTGGGGAAGAGATAGCCGGCGCCGATGCCGATACCGATGGCCAGTGTGCGTTCCTTAGCCCTTCCGGTATAATCCTGGTAAACGGCGAAGCTGGCATTGATGCCCTCGCCCGAAAGGAAGTTGCGGCGCAGTGAAGTGCCCGAACCCTTGGGAGCTACCATAATTACATCGACGTCCCTGGGAGGGATGACGCCGGTCTGTTCTTTATAAACGATGGAAAAACCGTGCGAGAAATAAACAGCCTTGCCGGGTTTCAAGTGTTTTTTAATGGTCGGCCAGATATGTTTATGTGCCGCATCGGCTACCAGCACCTCGATGATGGTGCCTTTTTCACAGGCTTCCTCTATTTCAAACAGGTCAATGCCGGGTTTCCAGCCATCGTTAACAGCCCTGTCCCAGTCTTCCGGGAATTGCTTCGATTGTCCGATGATGACCTTGATCCCGTTATCCTTTAAATTCAACGATTGCCCCGGGCTCTGTGTGCCGTAGCCGAGAATAGCGATAGTCTCGTTTTTCAATACTTCGCGGGCTTTTTCGAGCGGGAATTCATCCCGTTTTACTACTTCCTCGTCAATTCCGCCAAAATTAATAATTGCCATGTTCTAAATCTCCTTATCCTTTAAATAAAAGCAAAATTACTATAATAATTATAGAATCGGCTGACGAACTATGTCAATTTAAGAGCGTGATACCGGCTTCATGTATAAAGTTGCCTGACCGATTTAAGCGGACGGTTTTTTGTAACGCTTGATAACTGTCTGGACATCGGCATCGAAGGCAAAGCGCGGCAGCAGGTCTCCCATGCCGGCTATTCCCGGCATCCCTTTCAGCCCGCGTTCGAGGATGTCATAGACCATGATCGGCATAAACGACCAGATTGGTTTTTCCAGATTTTTCCAGTAGAAGGTGCGGTCTGCCAGGACGGATTGCTCTATAATATATCTTTTTCTTTTGCTGTGATTCGGGTGTTTAGGCTCACGATGTTTGCCCTTGCCTGCGTATATTTATAATTTTTTAGTTAAGGATTAAGGTCAATCAAATTTGTCAAAGCTATGTGCAAATATATGCAATTGATATAGATTGTAATAGCAAACATTCTATGCTATACTCTGGTCTGATGAACATAGATCAGCCTGAGTTACAATTATTTACGAATGCAATAAAATGCAAACAGGAGGTGAAAATAGCGATATAAAAGATGATTGATTATTTATAACTGGCTAAAATCATTATTAACTATTATTCGGAGGAAAGACATGGCGTGTTTTTTGGCACCGATGACCCAGGCTATTGTTACCACTGTTATACAGAAGAATTTAGAAAAGAAAGAAAAATTAGCTGGTGAAGGAGCAGTCGGAAAATCAGGAATAAGCTGGAGCCGCAAGCTGGGCTGGTTAAATAAATTATTATGGGGCGGCGTAGTGCTGCTGGCATTTGAACATTTGTGGCACGGAGAAATCGTTCCCTGGCCTCCTTTCTTGACAGCAATGGAGAATCCGGCAGATATTGTACCAATGTTGCAGGAAATAGCAACATTCGGTGTCGGCATGGCAGTTTTTGTCACTATTATTTGGGGAATAATTGTAATAATTGCCGAAACAAAAGTTAAAAATGTGCCCAAGGTACAGGCCAGCCCTGACAGCGGAGGTGCATAATGTGGCTCATAATGACCGCTCTGGCAGCAATTATCACGACACTGATATGGTATGTAAAGGCTCCGGAAGACAAATATAAGCTGGGTTTATTAAGCCTGATGTTTTGGGGAGCGACATTAATGTGGCTTGTTGATCATGTGATGGCGTATTTGATGGAGGGTGGAGAGTTTTTAGAAATCAATTTGGATGCTACTTTGCTTGGAATTTCAGTAATTTTAATAGCCCTGTTAGTGTGGATAGCGGTACTATTAATCAGTGATCCAAAAGGAGTTATTAAAAGGGTCTTAAAAGGGTAAAAAATTATAATAAAGTTACCTGTTAAATCATGGTTGGATGAACTGACATATCTGTTCTCTGGCCATGATTTAATTATTTTAGGATAGGAATATGTCCTTTTACCTTATACATCTATTAAATTACAAAGCTACTATTCGGTAATAGTGTCCAATCAATTGCTAATTACATTTAAAATACTATTCATCAGGCACTATATATCGAATAACACTTTTAATTTTATATCGTCTTGACTAAGTTTATTCAATCACTTATATTGGGATAAACAGGTATTAGAGTATCGTATGAATGTCGGTGTATGTAAACTGCAGCTCAAGCTGGCTGAGGGCATGTCGTTAAAGGGCAAGCGGCAGGTGATTAAGCCGATTATCGCGCTTATTAAGAACAAGTACAATGTATCGATTGCAGAGGTGGAGAATAACGACCTCTGGCAGATAGCCACGCTGGGAATCTGTTTTATCAGCAACGACTCGAAATATACCGATGAAGTCATCACCAGTATCATCAATTTTATCAGCAGCGGGCGTTTCGAGGTGGAAATCATCAGCCAGGAAGTAGAAATCATCCCGTTCTGAATATCATGGATGCTTCGACCTTTATAAAATACATTACAGGGCAATCCTCCTATAACGGGCAAATCGCGCACCTCGAAAATATACCGCCGCGCCAGGCCCTGTATTCCGAGACAAAAGAGCCTTTAAACCCCGATGTCGAGGCGGTGCTGCGGAAGAAACGCATCTACCCTCTCTACCTGCACCAGGCACAGGCTATCGATATCGCCAGAAGCGGTGAAAATGTCATGATTGCCACCTCCAGCGCCAGTGGCAAGAGCCTCTGCTATAACATTCCCGTCATCGAAGAAATCATTTCCAATCCCGCCAGCCGTGCCCTCTATCTCTTTCCCACCAAGGCGCTGGCACAGGATCAACTGGGGAAGCTGCATTATATGTTTGCTCCCAAATTCATCGGGAAGCAGCAGGCAGTTGCCTTCGATGGGGATACGCCGCAAACAGAGCGGGCTGCAATCAAGAAACAGGCCCGGATTGTTTTAACCAATCCGGATATGCTGCACGTCGGCATTCTGCCCAACCACGACGATTGGGTAAAATTCCTGCATAATCTTAAATTTGTGGTGATAGATGAAGCACACAGCTATCGCGGCGTTTTCGGCTCGCATGTGGCTCTGGTGATGCGCCGCCTGCGGCGCATCTGCCGGAAATACGATGCCAATCCGCAGTTTATCTGCTGTTCGGCTACTATCGATAATCCCTGCGAACATGCCGAAAAGCTGGTCGGGCTGCCCTTCGAGGTGGTAAGCGAGGACGGTTCGCCGCACGGCGCCAAGGATTTCGTATTCTGGAATCCGCCGGTAACGGATGTCGTCAGAGGTGTCAGGCACAGCAGCAACAGCGAAGCTACCAGTCTTTTTACCGAACTGGTGAGGCATAATATCCGCACGCTGGCGTTTGCCCGCACCCGCCGCCTGACGGAGCTGATTTATAAATTTTCAAAACAGAAGCTGGAGGAACTCAGCCCGGCGCATGCTAAAAGAATCAAGCCCTACCGCGCCGGCTATCTGGCGGAGCAGCGCCGTCAAATCGAGCAGGAGTTACTGAACGGGCAATTAATGGGAGTGGTGGCCACCAATGCACTGGAACTGGGGATCGATATCGGCGACCTGGATGCCACAGTGCTCACCGGGTACCCCGGCACTATTGCCAGCACATGGCAGCAGGCTGGCCGGAGCGGCCGGGGAGGGGAGCGCTCCCTGAGTTTTCTGGTAGCCATGGATAATCCCCTCGACCAGTATTTCATGCGCAATCCCGACACATTTTTTAAGAAGAACTTCGAGAATGCGCTCATCAATCCGCAGAATCCCTATATTTTGAATGAACACCTGTTGTGCGCCGCCTGGGAAATGCCTTTAGGTAAAGGCGACAGGCAATACTTCGGAGTCGATTTTGCCGGGGGTCTTTCTCAACTGGAAAAGGATGCTTTAATCCGGCAGAGGCATGGCCGCTGGTATCCGTCGCCCTCTGTCAACTATCCTTCGCAGGAAGTAAACATCCGCTCCGCTTCGGCGGATAACTTTGCCCTGATCGATACCTCTACAAATTCACTTTTAGAAACCGTCGAAGCCGGATTCGCTATTATGCAGGTGCATCCCGGCGCCATCTATCTGCACCAGGGCGATGCCTATCTGGTCACTTCTCTGGATATGAAAACACGCATCGCTAAATGCGAGCCGGCTAAATCCAATTACTATACGGTAACGAAGGAACTGACCGATTTAACTGTCTTAAAGAAGCTGAAAGAGAAACAATGCGGCAAGACACAGGTCTGCCTGGGTGAAGTAGAGGTTATAACCGTAGTAACCGGTTTTAAAAAGAAAGCGCAGTATACCGAGGAAATATTGGGAGAGGAGCCGCTCGACCTGCCGCCGCAGCGCCTGCGCACGGTAGCGCTCTGGTTTGACATAACGGATACGGAACTGAAGGCGCTGGAGAAAGCCGGCCTGGATACAGCCGGCGGATTGCATGCCGTAGAGCATGCCGCTATCGGCATCCTGCCGCTCTTTGCCATGTGCGACCGCAACGATATCGGTGGTGTTTCCACGCCTTATCATTCCGATACCGGCCGGGCGCAGGTCTTTATTTACGATGCCTACCCCGGCGGGGTGGGTATTTCGGAAAAGGGATATGAGTTGATAAATGATTTATGGCAGGCTACTATCGATGCCGTTGCTGCCTGTCCGTGCGAGGAAGGCTGCCCGAGTTGTATTCAGTCCCCCAAATGCGGGAACAACAATCACCCGCTCGATAAAGCGGCGGCTCTGCATATTCTGAAAGATTTGCTATAATAGTATGAATTTGTTGACGTAAGCGGAGGGCAAATGATTAAAATCGGTGTTGACCCGGTCATATTTTCGATAGGTCCTTTTCAACCCGGCTGGTACGGGTTGGCAGTATCATTGGGGATAATGTTTGTGGTGTTTTGGGCTGCCTACGAAATAAAGAAAGGCGCCCGTATAACATACGACAACCTGCTGATGGCGGCGATTGTAGGAATTCCTGTCGGTATAATCTTTTCCCGGCTGGTGCATGTCATCGATGGATGGGAATATTACAGCCAGAATCTCTCCAGAATTATCGGGGGAGACGGCCTATCTATTTACGGAGGAATACTGGGTGCGCTGCTGGCAGTATGGATTTACAGCAGGTACGGCAAGTTCAATTTCGGTCATCTGCTCGACATTCTGGCCCCCGGTATTGCCGTTGGCCAGGCTATCGGCCGTGTCGGCTGCACTTTAAACGGTTGTTGTTACGGAGATAACACTGCCGTGCCCTGGGGAATCGAGTACACCAATCCCAACAGCTACGGTTATGGCGCCGGTGTGGTTCATCCTACCCAGGTATATGAAGTAATATTTCTGTTGATACTGTTTACCGTTCTCTATAAGCTGCGCGGCAGGCTGAAGCCGGACGGCTCTCTGGCAATGGTTTATTTTGCCGGATATGCAATCTGGCGGTTTTTTATAGATTTCATCAGGGAAGGGACTCCTTTCCTGTTCGGGTTGCACCAGGCCCAGGTAATCGCCATAGCAATATTAATAGCTGTCATCGCTCTTGCGATTAAGAATAAGATCAGCTTTGTAAAAAATACAGATACAGTTGAAAAGGAAGAAGGGGAAGTTGGGAACTGATAAAGAAAAAGAAGAATTGGTATTCGAAGTTCTAATCGAAATACCGAAGGGCAGCCGCAACAAATACGAGTTCGATAAGAAAAGGCGGATGATTAAACTGGACCGCATGTTATTTTCATCGGTGCATTATCCCAGCGACTACGGGTATTTCCCGGAGACACTGGCCTTGGACGGCGACCCGCTGGATGCGCTGGTGCTGGTAGGAGAGCCGACATTCCCGGGTTGCCTGGTGGACGTAAAACCGCTGGGCATGTTTAAAATGTGGGATGAAAAAGGACCGGACGAAAAAATAATGTGTGTTCCTGTTGCCGATCCGATGTGGAATTACCTGGAAAAGCTGGATGACCTGCCGCAGCACCTGTTGATAGAAATCGAGCATTTCTTTACCATTTACAAGGATTTGGAAAAGAAGAAAACAGGCATATCAGGCTGGAACAAGGATTTAGCGGAGACCGTGAGAATCATCAGGGAAGCCCAGGAACGATACAAAACAGCCAATAATGTGTAGTTCCAGCGGTCGTGTAACAATCAAGGGGTGTTAAGTTCGGCTCAAGTTATTAGTGAGATTAATATATACAGGGGTATTTTAATCGCAGCAATTAGCCTTCTGCGGGCAGATAACGCAATTCGCTGTTTCATCCGAACCTATTTGAACGGTGGATTCGATTATGTTGTATTTATCGCGGAGATAGCGGTTTATTTTAGAAATCAGTTCTTCATACCTGTCGCAGGGAACGGAATCGGACGGTTTTATATGGGCGGAAAATACCAGCATATCTGCGGTAACCGTCCACAGGTGGAGGTGATAAACCGCTGCTATCTGTGGAAAATCGTTTTTTAGATTTTTGCTTATGATATTGGTGTCCAGCCCTTTGGGAGCTATCTGGAGCAATATCCGGACTGAGTCTCTTAATACACCCCATGCCCAGAAGATAATAACCGCGCATATTATCAAGCTTACCAGTGCGTCGATAATATACCAATCGGTAAAGTAGATTACAATGGCGGCTATGATTACGCCTACCGATGATGCCGCATCTGCAACCATGTGATAGAAGACGCTTTTTACGTTCAAGTCCTTTTTATCGCTGCCGTGCAGGATGTAAATGCTGGCCAAGTTTACTATGAGGCCGATGATAGCAATAACCAGCATCTGTATCCCCGAAACCTCGGTCGGATTAATTATACGATTTATTGCTTCATAGATAATTACACCGGCAACTGCCAGCAGGAACAACCCGTTTATAAACGCCGCCAGTATCTCTGTGCGGAATAAGCCGAACGTCCTATGGTGGCAGGGCGGTCTTTTTATGGCGATATAAATAGCAATCAGGGCAATGCCTATGGCAAAACAATGGGTGAACATGTGCCCGGCATCGCTGATTAAGGCGACACTGTTGCTGATAAAGCCCCCGATAAATTCGATCATCATGGCTATAAAGGTAATCGTCAGCGAAATGGTAAGCTTCTTCTTTTCCACAGAGCGGTATTCGCTTAAGTGATCATGCGAAAGTTCTTCTTTATTATGCTTATGGTTCAATGCGGATCCCTCTGGTATAAAAATTTAGGCAAGCCTAATAAATGGGTATTATATGCCGATTCCCGGGAAGTGTCAAATCTGGAATAGCGTAGTATCCTATCAATCGTGGTTGCTCAGTATAACAGTCCTGCGACTATTAATCACATGACAGGTCGGGAGAATTGTTATTCCGGGGACGCGCTTTTGGAGGTTTGAACAATCATGTGGCAGGGCTAAGTCGTTTTACCTCAGCCCCAACCCCTCTCTGATCGCAGATAAGTGAGGCAGGAGGTGAGGTTGTTCTATACCGAATGTATTATTCTCGCAGCGCGAGTCAAAAACGAGATTGAAATGATATCGTATATAAAAAGGAGCGGATTATCCCGCTCCTTTTCGTTTGATAACAGATTGAATTAACCAAGGCCGAGATATTTCTCAAAGAAAGCCAGCAGTTTTTCGATGACGCTTCGCTTTTTTGCTGCACGGCTGCCTCCTGAAAAACGTGAAACCGGCGGCAGGATTTTATCGATAGCGGTGCCGGTGGTTTTCATCGTGCCGTCTCTGAATGACCCGTCTATAAATTTTCGCGTTTCATGCGACTTTAATTTCTCTTCTTCAATAATGGCTGATAAATCCTTCTCTTTTTGTTCGGCAATGAAACTTTGCCAGTCCTTATCCACTTTGGTGGAAATATTGACCTTCTCGATAAATCTTTCGATAAGCTCCTTTTTGCTGCGGAGTTCAATGCTGGAGCTAATGGCTTTATCAATCGCTACCAGAATGCTCTTATCGGTACAGTTGGATTCATGATATTTGGCTACAAGCATGAGTATATAATCTATATTAACTTCCACCTGTTTGATAAGTTCGATTTCAAATATGATATCGTCATTTATATTTTCTTTGTCGGCATCTTTTCCTCTGGTAAAATCCTGATAAAGGTCTATATAGATGCTCTGGTAGTCCTGAAAATCACGCTCGGATAGAATTTCATTACCTTCAAAATCATCGAATGCTGTGAGAATATTTTTGAGCCGCAGAATTGCTCCGAATAGCCGGATAAAATTTTTCTGCGCTTCTTCGCCGATAATTGCCTTGCCAAACGGATAAAGCTCCCGAATCATGGTAATCAATTCTACATAACCCGGTTTATGTTTGCCGTTTTCCTCATAGCCGTTATAGTAGTCCTCATATGTTTTTAGCAGTACAATGCTGCCTGCTTCTTTATCGGCAAAGAGTGCAATGGCTTCATCTGTGGCTTCCTTGAGGTCGCGGAAGCAAATGATGTTTCCGAAGGTTTTAACCGAATTCAAGATGCGGTTGGTGCGTGAAAATGCCTGTAAAAGTCCATGCTGTTTCAGGTTCTTATCCACCCATAATGTATTTAAGGTAGTGGCATCGAAGCCGGTTAAAAACATGTTGACCACAAGCAGCAAATCAACCTCGCGGTTCTTTACGCGCAGCGACAGGTCTTTATAATAATTCTGGAACTTGTCTGCCGAAGTGTCGAAATTGGTATTGAATGCCTGATTGTAATCTTCAATCGCCGCTTCCAGAAAATCGCGGGAAGTTTTATCCAGTTTATCTGTTTCAAAACCCTCCTCGGGAAATACATCTTCCGGGTCGTCTTCGTTAGCGCTGAAGCTGAAAATAGTAGCAACCGCTAACTTCCTGTTTCGTTTCGTTAATTGTTGTTTGAACTCGGTGTAATACTTCATTGCCATCGGTATGTTCGCTACGGCAAAAATGGAATTGAATCCTGCCAGGCGCTGTCCTCTCAGGGAATAAAAGCTGTTGCGCTTGGTTTTCTGGTCGAAGTGATCCAGTATATATGTTGTGACTTCACTGATGCGTTCCGGTGCGGACATAGCTTTTTCGATATCGATGGCGCGAACCTGCGTATCTTTTACAGCATCAGCCATTTTTACGGTATTCACATAATCGATGCGGAAAGGCAGCACATTGCCGTCGTTAATGGCATCCACGATGGTATAGGTATGAAGCCTGTCTCCAAAAACCTGCGAGGTTGTTTTTAAAAGAGGGTTGCCGCCGCCGGCTGCATTTGAAGCCATAATCGGCGTGCCTGTAAAGCCGAATAGGTGGTAATTTTTAAATGCTTTAACGATTTTCCGGTGCATCTCGCCGAACTGTGAACGATGACATTCGTCGAAGATAAGCACAACATGTTTTTTATAAATGTCATGCACTTTATTTTTTTCGATAAAGACATCCAGCTTTTGAATCGTTGTAATGATAATTTTGTATTCGTGCGGATTGCCTTTTTCGTTTTTATTCTCCAGTTGACGTTGTAGTACCCGCGTTGACGTATTGCTGTTTGCCGCCCCTTTCTCGAAGCGGTCGTACTCTTTCATGGTCTGGTAGTCGAGGTCCTTGCGGTCAACGACAAACAATACTTTATCGACATAAGGCATTGATGTAGCAAGCTGCGCTGTTTTAAAACTGGTCAGCGTTTTGCCTGAACCGGTGGTATGCCATATATAGCCGCCGGCTTCGATGGTGCCGGTTTTCTTGTAGTTGGTAGAAATTTCTATGCGGTTTAATATGCGTTCAGTAGCCGCAATCTGATAGGGGCGCATTACCAGCAGCAGTTCCTCAGAGGTAAACACACAGTAACGCGTCAGGATATTCAGGATGGTATGTCTGGCAAAAAAGGTTCTGGTAAAGTCTGTCAGGTCGGCAATGGCAAGGTTATGCCCATCCGCCCAGCAGCTTGTGAATTTGAAGCTGTTCGAGGTCTTTTTGCTTTTACGGTTGATATTTTCGCCGGATTCCCTGATATGCTGATGGCGGGTGGTATTGGAATAGTATTTTGTATGGGTTCCGTTGGAAATGACGAATATCTGTATATACTCATACAATCCCGATGCCGCCCAGAAGCTGTCGCGCTGATAGCGGTTGATTTGATTGAATGCCTCACGGATTGCCATGCCGCGCCGCTTTAACTCGATATGCACCAGTGGTAAACCGTTAACCAGTACGGTTACATCGTAGCGTGTTTCGCGAGCGCCTTCTGCTTCGGCATACTGATTGATTACCTGCAGGCGGTTGTTATGAATGTTCTTTTTATCGATAAGCAGGATATTTTTAGTACTGCCGTCATCGCGTTTAAGGTTTTGTACGTGGTCTTCCTGGATTTTACGGGTTTTCTCTGCAATGCCTTCATTCGCTCCGGCGATATTTTGGTTGAAAAACCTCTCCCACTCGTCATCGGAAAAGTTATAGTCGTTCAGCAGTTCAAGCTGGCGGCGCAGGTTTGAAATCAAGGCTGCTTCGTTCGGAATATCAATACGTTCATAACCCTGTGCGCAAAGCTGGTTGATGAACTCCTTTTCCAGCGCCGCCTCGCTCTGGTATTCCGTACTGCGATTATAATCAGGGGTATATGACGCGACTACTGTATCTTCATTTGAAGCGGTAACGATATTATAAAAACTCATGACGCTTTCTCCCTGAATGTCAGCAGTTTGTCGCGGTAGTATTCATACTGCTTGCGCCGCGCCGCTATTTCGGCTGGCAAGCCTGTGGTAATATCGTTTACAAGACTATCGAAACGGTCGAGGATAGCGACGATGCGTTCCTGTTCAGCGAGGGGCGGGACAGGGATT
>JAAYNN010000119.1 GCA_012520835.1 Dehalococcoidales bacterium | reverse complement strand
GCGATGCCCAGGCAGATAAAGGCAGTTCGTCTGGGCGGATTTTTTTTAATTTCCATTGTTTCAGGTCTCCAGTACTATATGACTATTCCTGATTATAGGACATAATGCCGTCTTCGGCAATATTTTCCGCGAAAAACCATTATTATCGTCAATATTAACAAATTCGCTTTGATGGCACACTTTTAGCAGAATCAAACATCAATTTGCATCTTGACAGCGGATGCTCTGATATTAGTATAAGTGCGTATCCGGCCAGTATCGTTAACGGTCTGAAATATGGAAGCACTCTGTAAATTCTTGGATAAAATATGCCTGCCGCAGGTAGTCGAGAAAATCTGGCATTTGCTTGTCTCGGTCAGCATTCTTAAGGCTTCCGAATTATCCGCCGCTGCAAGCGTACTCGGTGCAAATGCCATCCGCTATGATAAAGTCAGGGTGGGGGAGGGCAGGTTTCTCTCCATCGTCTTTAAATTCAACGGCAACCGGGCATTTACCCTCTTTCATACCATCAATTTTCCGAAAAAAAGCGGGTATTCAAGAGAGGAACTGGATATCGTCGTCCATGAACTGGTACACGTTTTTCAGTTCGAAAAAATCGGCTGCCTCTATATCCCGCAGGCGCTGAGGGCGCAGATGAATGAAGGTTATGGCTACGGCGGCTGGGAACAGCTGGTTCAGGACAGGGCTGCCGGTAAACGTTTCTGCAATTTCAACCGTGAGCAGCAGGGGCAAATCGCGCAGGATTACTATAACCTGGTTATTAATCCGCATCTGTCGCCTGACGACCCGGTCAGGCTGGCCTACCAGCCGTTCATCGAGGATTTGAGGAGCGGGGAGCTATAGCGTTATTGCAAATAGCTACCCCCGGCCTTATCAGGGCAGGGGGTATTGTTGTTATTATATTCAATTCAATCTGTTTTCAGCTATCATCGGATGCCGGGTTTAATGCCATCCGCTATTTGGTTAATTTGCCAAGCAGGCATACCCCCAGCATATTCGGGCCGCCGTGAGTGCCCAGTATCGGGCCGATTTCTGCGAAGAGTATCTTGTTGCGCGGGTAAAGGGGAGCGATGCGCTCGGCCAGGGCATCGGCTTTATCCTTGCTGGTATTGTACAAAATGCAGAGTTCTTTAACCTCGCCTTCTTTGATAGCCTTCTCTACGAACTCGTATTGCTGCTCCATGCCCCTGGAGTAACTGCGCGCTTTCCCCAGAGGAATGACTTCGCCGTCTTTCAAGCCGATAAGCGGTTTGATATTCAGCATGGCCCCCATCAGTCCTTTAGCCTTGCCGATGCGCCCGCCTTTGGCGAGGTATTTCAGCGTATCGAAGATAACCATGAAATGGATATTGTGAACAGCTTCCTTGGCAATCCTGGCCACTTCTTCGAATGCAGCGCCTTTTTTGGCAGCTCTGGCAGCTTCGAGGCAAACTATAGCCAGTCCGCCGTTAATCGCCAGCGAGTCGACTATCTCGATAGGGCATGAAGCCGGCATGGATTCACGGGCCTGCAGCGCCGAGGGAATCGTGCCGCTCAATTTTGAGGACAGATGCACTGAAACTATGCCGTCGGCATCTTTTGCCAGTTCTTCATAAACCTGCTTGAAGTCCAGCGGGGTGGGTTGGGAGGTGGCGGGGAAAGTTTCACCGCTAACCAGCTTTTTGTAAAACTCCTCATCGCTAATATCAACTTTATCTCGATAAACATCGTTGCCGAACCTGACATAGAGGGGAACGACGGTGATGTCCAGTTCTTTTAGTAGCTGCGGCGGAATATCTGCGCTGCTGTCGGTTACAATTTTTACTGCCATTTTTTACCTCGCTATATTTTATTACCGGTTGATATTCAATACCATGGTAATCAGGTATCCTGGCTGTTTGTTGCAACATGTATTTTTCCCTTGCCGATAAGATTATTTTCCGCTGTTTTCATGAGGGCGCTGAAACCCTTTACCAGCGCCGCAATATCTTCTTCGCTTAAAACCTCAAGCATTTTAATCATTTCAGCGGTATTATCCTGCCTGATATCGTTTAATAGCTGTTTGCCCTTTTCGGTGATGGTCAGCCATTGTATGCGGCGGTCTTTGATGCCTTTAATGCGGCTGATGATATCCTGTGATGCCAATCTGTCCACTATTCCGGTTACTACGGGAGGGGAGACATTCAGCGCCCGGGCCAGTTCCTTGAAAGTGGCTCTGCCCTTATTATTGATATAGATTAAACTCTTGAGTTGAGTAATCGTGATATTCAGGGACAGCCATTTTTCAGTCCTGTACCCCATTATCAGGCGGTTGATTTCCTTCTGGAAACTGACGGCTTTCTGTATCAGTTCTGTTTTATTCATGCCTTCTTTGCCTGTTATCAGGTCGTATCGGAAGGATAAAGGGGATATAAATAGTTAATGGTACAGTAACAGTTTATAAGATGGGAACTGTGTTGTCAATAGGCAATCCGGTTATTTATATTAGTACTATTCGGAAATAGCGTCCAATCAACTGTTGATTACGTTTAAATACTATTCTTCAGACACCACAATCGAATAACACTTTTATATTTAATTTTTTCGTTCGATTGATTATACTGTGCATAATATCGGCAGGGGGAGGAATATCTCATATGAATTATGAGGGTATCATCATCGGGATTGCATCTTTTGCAATAATCGGATTGTTTCATCCGCTGGTGATTAAATCGGAGTATTACATCGGTAAAAAAATATGGCCTGCGTTTCTTTTAGCCGGCATCGGCCTGATAGCCTGGTCGCTTTTTATCGATAGTTTTATGATTTCGGCTATCGTGGCTGTAGCCGGATTTGCCTGCCTGTGGAGCATTCATGAAATTATCAAGCAGGAAGAAAGGGTTAAAAAGGGCTGGTTCCCGGCTAATCCGAAAAAGAAGAGCGGTAGTTAAGCTATATTAAATGATTTGTCCTCGGTAATTTGTCCTGCACTGTAGTATCGGAAAACGAATGAAAACGGATTGGCATGATTACATGAGTTTTCGGGCGGTTAAAGATAGGGGAAACCCCCATGATTTACTATCGGATGATTGGCATAAGAAACAATAATCGGAACCACCCCCGACCCTCCGGTGATTCCGATTATTGCAGAAAAATAATTGAAAAAAGAAAAAGAAACTAACTTATAACTCAACCCTATCTATTTCGACCGTATTATAGCATATCAAAATATCAATGTCAATATATCGCACTGCCAATTTTTCATTAAATATTATCTGCTTAAAATACAGCTACCGGAGTTCCTGCCAGCTTCAGGCATTCATTCCGGTAGCCATAATTAGGATGGATTGAAAAAAGAAAAATACCTGTATCTATAATCTTTATTACAAGAGCAGTATATCACTGTCAGTATATTGATGTCAACATAGCGTATGGTACTATTTTATTTGAGTGAATAATAATATTTAGAACCAGCGGGCTTCTGCCAGCTTATGAGAGCCCAGCATAAATCATCATACGGGAATGAAATTAAGCCGTCTTTCCTTTTTATCATGTTTTCGCTAAAAAGATTAAAAAGCAACTTTTCCTGAAGAGGCGTTAACTTTTTTCTGGCCCACACGCGCTGTTCGATAACATCATTAATATCTCTGAATTTACTGCGTCCATAAATATAATCTACTTTTGCCCGGATACCTGTTTTATATAAATAGTTGTATACAGATATAAACCGGGATGATTTACCCTTTTCATTCCCCAGTATTTTCTGTATCGATTGTGTTATTGGCGTTTCAATTTTAATTCCGATGGTAATATAAACGTATCGCCTGGCATGATTGTCTATCCGGTGCAGTACCTCTTTTTTATTTACCATAGAACCGATAGAGCGGGATGCGATTACTACATCATGCATTTCGATTTCGTCGGCTTTTTCATTGTCCCACGGGCACTGAACACATGATATATTATGCAATCCTTCCGCGGATATGTTTTCTTTTAAAAAATGCAGCATTTTCCCGGAATGGTCCAGCGATGTTACATGCTTTGCTCTTTTAGCTGCCCAGATGGAAATGTCACCGGGGCCGCAGCCAATATCGAGAACAGTCCATGAAGGTCTGATTTTTATCTTTTTGACGAACTGTTCAAAGTAATCATCGTTGCCCATCCAGTGTTTCAGTTTACCGGCTGCATTATCCCACCGGGAAACCCCTATGATATTATTCATTCATTTGCTCCGGCAGTTAAGTAGCTCCATATACCTCAGGGAAGAGAATGGTTTCTATATCTTCGTCTGACAGGTCAACACCCAGCAGAGTTTCATGATAATATTTGATTTCCTGCCTGATATCGATATTTGCCAGGAGGTCGGGATGTAATATCTGGGCAGCCCATTGTATTTGCAGAGCCACAGTCGGTGCTGTGTATTGCCAGTCAAAAAATCCATGAGGATTAATAAAGACTTTATCGTTTTGTACCGCTGCTAAACCGGCGTATTCAGCACCAGTCATAATATCTTTTTTCCATTTGTTCGATGGAACAATCAGTACATCCGGGTTCCACACTAATAATTGCTCTGCATTGACTTCCTTGTATCCTGAAAATTCCTGCGCGATGTTTTTTCCGCCGGCGATGCCAATCCATTCGTCCATAATTGTATTCGTTCCGCTGACTCTGCAAGCCCTATCTAATATGATACATGCTACGGTAGGTTTTTCATCATCGGTCAGATCAGCCAGTGCTGAATTAATCATAGCCAGTTTTTCAGTCACATAAGTATCATAACGCTGTATCAGGGTTTCGGCTTCTCCGCCGAGCACTTTAGCGATTAATGCTGCATTATTGCGAATCTTCTGTATCGTTGAAGGCCTGGATAAAATTACTACAGGCAATCCTACCTTATTGCATTTGGCTATGGTTTCAGTAAAAGTTTCCAGTGCAAATACCAGGTCGGGATTGGTTGTAAGCAACAATTCGATATCTACATCGACTCCGCTGAATGGGGTACATTTATCCAATATCTCCGGAGTATATTTAACCAGCCAGACATATTTCTTTAAATTGGGATGGATAGCTACACATTTGTCTGTAATTCCTGCCATCATCATGATTTCATATTGATTTGCCCAGGGGAAAGCAATTCTCTGGGCATCGACCGGAACATATACCATATTCCCGGCCATATCAATAACTAATTTAGTGGTCGGTGTTTCGGTCAGGGTTTCTGTAATTGTTGTTGCCACTGTTTTAATTGCTGTTTCAGTCAAATTTTTAGTGGTATGTTCGGTAACGGTGTTTATCGCTGTTTCGGTAGCAACTTTCGTCGTCGTCTTGGTTGTTGTTGCTGTAATTGTTGTTAACTTCTCGGAACAGGCCATCAATGGGCTTAACATAATTGTTGAGATTAATGCCGCCCCTCCCGTTTTCAGAAAATCGCGCCTTGAAAATTTCTCTATATTTGTAATTTCGTTTTTCTTGTTTTTTGACATATTTATGCGTTCTCCATTATTAAGTTATTTTAAATATATTAATTATTACCTGGTGTGATTTTTTATTTTTATAATAACTTTGAGATGTTTTACGCCTGTAAAAACCGCTACCGAAACCTCAGGCGTCAAGGCTCCGGTAGCGGTAGAGGATTACTGCCACTGATAGGGGGAATTAATTTCCGGCAGTATTAAAATCAACTTTGTTTTCCCAGTGAATTGGCTACCAGATCATCATATTGTTCCTGTGTAATACCGCAATGATAGAAAAGCTGGAAGTATTCCGATACCTTAGCATAGACATCGTACTGGGCAACATCCGGGTAAAGAAGCTGTGACAGCCAGATCATACCCAGGTATCGCTGCACCGAGGGCGGGAAGCCCATCCAGTTATAGGGGCCATAGGGGACTTCATAATAATCGCCGTTTGCGATAGCGGTGATTGCCGCCCAATCGGCATTCTCTCCCACCGTGGCGAATATACTGTTGGTGCTGAAGATAATAACATCCGGGTTCCAGAGCATAATCTGCTCAAGGTCAACTTCGTTGCCGGTGCCTTTGCTGGAAGGATTATCGACCACAGCCAGGTTATCGCAGAGCAGGTCGATAATTTCCGCATGGTAGGAACCGCTGGCGATGACGTTCAGCCCGGCATCCCCGGTTAAATACAGCATTTTCACCTTGCCGT
>JAAYNN010000118.1 GCA_012520835.1 Dehalococcoidales bacterium | reverse complement strand
GTTTTGTACCATGCGGTACAATTTAGTTTTCCCAATCTTCAAATAAATAGACAACTCATCAACTGTTAACCATTTGCATTCGTTTATCATTTTTTATTGTCACCATAATACGCTAATAAATGCAAGAGAATGATAACACTTAGTACTGGTTGAGTCAACGAATTTAGATTGAGAGTAAGTTAGCTGACAGAAGAATTGAACTCGTCACCCCAGAGGTGGTAAGCGCCTACATGAAAGCTTTGCGACGGGCTTTGGATGGGAGCGAACTAACAGAGAAAAGAGCCTTAATTCAAAGTTTTACCAAGAGGATCATCAATATTATTGGTCAGGAAGCATTTCTAACCTATACGATGCCGATAAACAGTTTACTAGAGGAAAAGATAGGAACTCTGCCTATTGTACATAGATGGTGGGCGGTAATGGATTTGAACCAATGACCTTTGCGATGTCAACGCAACGCTCTAACCAACTGAGCTAACCGCCCTGAAACAAGGATAGATAATTTTAATAATTATAGCTGATATAGTCAATAAAAGCCGATTTACGGGTTATTGCCGGTATAATCCTTCTTAGGAGTCACCGCTTTAGTAATCAATGCAGCAGCGACACATTTAACTGTATCACCGATAATAAACGGAACTACTCCCATTGTAATCAACGGAACGATACCAACCGATTCCCCGCCGATAGCATTCAACCATACGCTTAACCAGATAACACCGGGGACATATACAAGGATTAAACTGGCAAAAAGCATCACACCCAGCATATTGATAAAATACCTGGATTTAATATATTTATCGGTTACATACCCGATGAAAAGTGCGGCAAGTATAAATCCTATCAGGTAGCCGCCGGTAGCACCTAAACCGCTGGTCCAACCGTTAAACCAGGGGATTCCTGCTACACCAAGAACGGCATATATAGCCATACTGGCCCCACCCCAGCGCCTGCCAAGCAACACTCCGGCTAACAAAACCGCTAACGTCTGCCCGGTTATGGGAACGGGACTCCATTCAACAAAAATCCTTACCTGTGCCAGCAAACCGGTCATCCCAGCCATAGCTAACGCCATAACCAGCTTCACTGGTATGCTCAAACTATATCGCCAGGCAAAAATATTATATCTTGTTTTATCAATTGCTGATGCTAACTGCATAATTTTCCTCCAGTATTAAGACTAGACACCGGGTTTCTTAACACCGACAACAGATATTTCTATGTTCTTCCCGCAATTGGGGCAGCTAACCAGTAAGGTTACCGGCTGGCTCATAACCCTTTCGATGGCGGCTGATACCATGCTGTCGATATCATCCAGACGACGGTACATCATATCCAGCCGTTTTTCTATTTTATCGATTCTTTCAGCCTGCTGTTTGGCCCCGCTTTGGTTATCTTTTGCCAAGTTCTAACCCCTGATTTTAATAACAGTGTCGTCAAATTTAAGAATAAAAACAGGCTAATTATACGTGAGAGTAATAAATATGTCAAAATATTTTTCTGTTTTCTATTGCATTGGGAATAACCGTATCATATACTAAACCAGTCGATACTACGATATTATGTTAAGGAAGAATAAAATGCCTGAAATAAAAATTGGTATGGTATCAACATTTTTTACGCGCCCCGTAGTTGCCGGAATCGAGCTGTCGGGAGACCTGAATACTGGCGATCTTGTTCGCATTAAGGGACATACAACCGATATCGAATTTGTGGTATCTTCAATGCAGGTGGATAACAACCCGGTTGCTTCCGCCAAAGCCGGAAACACAGTCGGTATAAAGGTGACCGAACGCGTCCGACCCGGCGATACCGTCTATAAAGTTGTATAGTGAATTACCGTTACTGGCTCAATCCTTTCAGCAGATTAGCCATTTCAATAGCGCTGGTAGCAGCAGCAAAACCCTTGTTGCCCATCTTGGCACCTGCTCGCTCAATAGCCTGTTCCAGGTTATCGGCAGTAATAACGCCATTGATTACCGGTAGCCCGGTATCCAGCGAAACCTTGGCGACACCCTTGGTATATTCCGAAGCCACATAATCGAAATGGGGAGTACCGCCGCGGATTATGGCACCAAGACATATTATCGCATCGTATTTATTCGATTTAGCCATTTTAAGGGCTACCAGCGGTATTTCAAAAGAACCCGGCGTCCACGCCACAGCTATGTCATTCTCAGCCACATCATGCCTTAACAGCGCGTCCTTGCACCCGTCCAATAATTTATTCGATATGAACTCGTTAAAACGTGAAACGATGATGCCGAATCTTAATCCCTTGCCTATCAGCATTCCTTCAAAATTCTTATTCATGATTCCCTCCACTAAAGATGGTGATATTTAATCCAGCAGATGACCCATTTTTTCTTTCTTGGTTTCCAGATAATGTTTATTATGGGGATTGGGCTTAATGATTATCGGAACTGTTTCGACAACTTCCAGTCCATACCCTTCCAGACCGATGACCTTCTTCGGATTGTTGGTTAAAAGTCTTATCTTGTTTAATTTTAAATCGTTAAGTATCTGTGCACCGATTCCGTAATCCCTCAAATCGGCCGGGAATCCCAGTGTCAGATTGGCTTCAACGGTATCCAGTCCGTTATCCTGCAATTCATAGGCACAGATTTTATTGTGAATGCCGATGCCCCGCCCCTCCTGCCTCATGTAAAGAAGCACTCCGCGCTGCTCTTTAGCAATCATTTGAAGCGCATCATTTATCTGTTCACCGCAATCGCA
Organism: Dehalococcoidales bacterium; assembly: GCA_012520835.1. Lineage (GTDB taxonomy): Bacteria > Chloroflexota > Dehalococcoidia > Dehalococcoidales > UBA5627 > UBA5627. The sequence continues at coordinate 7,626 of JAAYNN010000118.1, read as the reverse complement.
ACGCAGGCTGCCGAATACATCACCGGTAAGACATTCGCTATGCACCCTGACCAGCACCGGTTCAGCGCTTTCTATATCTCCCATTACCAGCGCTACATGCTGGTCGGCATCCATATCGCTTTTATAAGCCAGTATCATGAATTCACCGTAGCGGGTGGGCAATTTTGCCTCTGCCATACGCTTTACCAGCTTTTCGTGCCTGCGCCGATAGGTAATCAGGTCGGCAATGCTGACTATTTTTATACCGAATTTATCGGCGATTTCCTTCAACTCGGGCAGTTTGGCCATCGTGCCGTCTTCACTCATGATTTCACAGATAACACCGGCCGGATACAATCCTGCCATTTTTGCCAGGTCTACTATTGCCTCCGTGTGTCCTGCCCTGACCAGTACACCGCCTTCCCTGGCTCTCAATGGAAAAATATGGCCTGGCCTCGCTATATCCGATGGTTTTGTTTCGGGATTGATGACTGCTTTTATGGTCTCAGCCCTATCTTTCGCCGATATACCTGTGGTAACACCGTGCTTGGCTTCAATCGAGACGGTAAAAGCAGTGGTGAACTTAGACGTGTTATGCGATACCATCATCGGTATTTCAAGCTCGTCCAGACGCTCGCCTTTGACAGGCAGGCATACCAGTCCGCGCGCATGCTTTACCATGAAGTTTATGGCTTCGGTGGTTACCTTTTCGGCAGCTATCGCCAGGTCGCCTTCGTTTTCACGGTCTTCATCATCAACGATAATGACGAATTTGCCGTCTTTTATATCTTTTATCGCTTCTTCTATGCTAGAGAGAACCATTAAAACCTCAATCAGTATATCTATCCCGCCGATAGAAATCCGTTTTCCTGTAAAAAGTCGAAGGTGATATTACTGTCCGCGACGCCCATTTTCTTGAACTGAATTATATATTTTGCTATGACATCGGCTTCCAGATTGACCATATCACCGACCTTGCGGTTGCACATAACCGTATTATCCATGGTAAAAGCAACAATGGAGACATCGAATGTTGTATCCGTTCTATCTAAAACCGTCAGGCTGATGCCGTCTACCGTAATGGAGCCTTTTTTCACCACAAAAGTCATTATCTCTTTGGTTGCTTGTATTTTAATTATCGAAGCACCGTCGTCATCTTTAATTGAAAGAATAGTACCCATTGCATCGACATGTCCCTGAACCATATGACCGCCCAGCAAGCCATCTAATGTCAATGCCCGTTCGAGATTTACTTCCTCATTCTTCCGGAGCTGTTTTAGCGTCGTCCTTTTCAGAGTTTCCGGCATTACATCGACAGTGAAACTGTTTTCAGTAAAATGAGTAACGGTAAGACACGCCCCGTTAACTGCGATACTTTCACCCAGCTGCATATTTTCCAGTACTTTACAGGCGATTACGGTTATCCGGTTAAAAGATATCTCTTTTACAATGCCTATTTCCTGTATTATTCCTGTAAACATTGCGCTATTCCTTTACATATCCGATGAACATAATATCGTCACCGAATCTGTCTACACTCAAATTTTTCAGTTTGACAACATCCGTTATCTTTTCTATTCCCCTGCCGCCGATTGCCGTCTTTGCTTTCTCTCCGCCGATTATTATGGGGGCAACGAAAGCAACCACTTTATCAACCAGTTGCTGGTCAAACAGTGAACCGAACAGTATGCTGCCGCCCTCAACAAGCACGCTCATTATCCGGCGCTTGCCCAGTTCCGTCATCAGTTGCTTCAGTTCTATATAGCCGGTCTGTGAAGGCATCTCCAACACCTCCGCCCCAACAGTCTGATAAGCTTCGCTTTCTTTTTCCGTTATTTTTCTGGCGGTAACGACTATGGTCTTCCCGTGTTCGTTAAATACTTTTGCCGTGACCGGCGTTAAAGCCATTCCGTCGATTATTATGCGAAGTGGTTGTTCCTTAGCCGTTCCTCCCCTTCCCCCGCTACACCTGGCAGTAAGCTGCGGATCGTCAGCCAGCACGGTATTTACACCTGCCATAACGGCATCATTAATATAGCGCAAATTATGTACGAAATGCCTCGATTCCTTACCGCTTATCCATTTGGAATCACCGCTAAAGGTAGCAATCTTTCCATCAAGACTCATGGCATATTTTACAGTAATAAAAGGCAATCCCGTTAACTGGTACTTTATGTAAGCTTCGTTAATTTCCCTGGCCTTTTTATCTTCTTCACCAATATAGGTTTTGATACCGGCATTCTCCAGTTCTTCCCTTCCCTTTCCATTTACCTGCGGATTGGGATCGAGGATAGCCATATGAACTTCGCTGATACCTGCTTCTATAATGGATTTAGTACAGGGCGGCGTGCGGCCATATTGGCAACAGGGCTCAAGAGTGACATACAATACCGCACCACGGGCGCTTTCGCCGGCCTGTTCGAGAGCAACGATTTCGGCGTGGCCGGAACCCGGCGGTTGTGTATAACCCTTTCCGATAATTTCTTCATTTTTAACTATCACAGCACCGACAGCCGGATTCGGGCTTACTTGCCCGAGTGCCAGCCTGGCCAAGGATAGTGCCTGTTCCATATAGTTCATGCTATCATTCTAGCACTCTCTTTTTTATAAGTGCAAACAATTGAGGGCTTAAAGAAAGATTAAGCCCTCAATATCATAGAATATTATGTTGATAAGTATAATTTAAATTTACTGACCGATTGTATAAACCACATTCACATAAATCGTGACAGTCAATTCCCCCGGACTGATACTGGTGGTGTTGCCGTCTGACGCACCGACAAGAAGTTCGGATGATTTTCTTGTTTCGTAGTAATTGCTTTCCACTATACTTATCGGAAGGCCCACCTTTACTCCTGCCGATTTAGCCAATTGAGTGGCCTTTTCTTTGGCGTCTGCCATAGCCGCCGTGCGAGCCGCGGTATAATAGCTTTTGGGATTATCAACCGTAAAATTAATTCCGCTAACTACGACATATTCCCCACCAGCCCCTACAGCGGCATCGATAACTTCACCGATTTTATCCATATCCCTGAGCTTTATACTGATGTTATTCTCTACTTTATACCCTGAAAATATAGATTCGCCGTCTTTCCACGTCCATACTGGCTTGATTGAATAAGCGGCAGTCTGAATATCGCTATCGGCAATACTGAATCCAGCCAGCGCATTCATTATTGCATTCATCGAGGTGTTGGCCTGCTGCTGTGCCTGAGACAAACTATCCATTTGTACCAGAATACCCAGTTTCAAAATAGCCAGATCGGGATTGACCTCGACTTCCCCGATGCCGGTTACCGATATTCCCAGGTCCTGGTCACTGTTTATAGATTGTGAAACAGCGGCGTTACTTGCAGTTCCGTACATATCGCAGCCGGAAAGACCTGCTACCAGAACCAGAGAAATCAGCATAATGATAACAATTGATAATTTTTTCATTTTATCTCTCCTTATACTATAATCGATATTTGTTATAACCGCTCCATTATACTTTCAATTATACTTCAGAACTAACTGTACAACACTACATTATCGTTTGGCAAGGCACAATAAATAGTTTATAATGCTGAGTAGCTTGGAAAATAATTTATTCAATACTGGTAATATAAAAAGCCTGTTTTTAGAGTTTGCAGGAATTCTGGCACTGGCTATTGCTATCTTCCTGCTGGTACAGGTATTTGCTACCAAGGCCGTAGTGGACGGTTCCAGCATGGAACCCAATCTAAGCCACGGGCAAAAAATTCTCGTTAACAAGGTAGCCTATCTTTTTTCCGGGCCGGATAGAGGCGATATCATCATATTCAACCCGCCCGTACTTTCAGAAAACGATTATATCAAGCGCGTTATCGGGCTGCCCGGTGAGTTTGTCGAGATTAAAAACGGTACGGTTTACATCCATCAGGATAACGGCAATATAATCACACTGGACGAGTCGGCATATATTTATGACAGACCCAATTATACTTACACCAGCGATGTTATCCCTGAAAATCATTACTTCGTACTGGGCGACAACCGCAACAACAGCGGCGATTCGCATTACGACTGGTTTGTATCTCGTTCGGATATCGTCGGAAAAGCCTGGTTTTCATACTCACCGTTGTCGGATTTCGGCTTTGTGCTGAATTACTCCTTTAAATAATGCGATGAATACAGAAGAAATATTTAAGAAAGCCGGCGCCATACTCGATGGGCATTTTTTGCTGACATCGGGTCTTCATTCCCCGATATACTGGGAAAAATTCCATGTTTTACAACATCCCCGTTATACCGAACAGCTTTGCGGACTTATCAGCAAACATTTTGCCAATGATAATATTGAAATTGTGGCCGGCCCGACTACCGGTGGCATTATCCTGGCGCATGAAGTCGGCAGGCAGCTTGGCGTCAGAAGCCTCTTTGCTGAAAAAGAAGGCGATAAGCGAGCCTTCAGGCGCGGATTCGGCGTTAAAAAGGGAGAACGAGTACTTGTCGTCGATGACATCCTGACTACCGGTAAATCGCTGTTTGAAGTGCTGGATCTGGTGCGAGAACAGGGCGGACTGGTAGCTGGTATCGGCGTACTTGTCAACCGCTCCGAGCAGGAACACGATTTCGGAGCACCATTATTCAGCTGCCTGCGTTCAAAAACAATCACTTACAAGCCGGAAAACTGCCCGCTATGCGCCTCCGGCGTTCCTTTAGTAAAACTCGGTACGAGTACCCAACCTTTAAAATAAATAATAACGGACAGGATTCATATTCAGGATTCATATTATGGATACGTGGTTAATAATTACCATAGCTGTAATTTTATCCCTGCTGATTATTGTCATCCTTTCCTATATTTTAAACTGGCATTATAAAAAACGCTTCAGGCGCTGGCAGGAAACCGAAATAATAGCCATGGAGCAGGAAAAAAAGAAAATCCGCCAATCGGCGATTATCCAGAGCCGCGCCGTTTTAACCGGTAAATTTACCGAACAGATGGCTCCCTACCTGCCCCAATTCAAATACGACCCGACCGAAGCCCGTTTCGTCGGCAGCCCGATCGATTTTATTGTATTTCCCGGCCTGGCGACAGGAGACCCCCAGGAAGTGGTCATCATGGAAATAAAAACCGGCAAGCACCGCCAGTTGACCTATGCCGAGAAGAAGATTAGCCAGTTAATCGAAGACGGGATGGTCAGATGGGAGCTTATCGAATATAACGAGAAGCAGGAAGAAGAACAACTTCCCGAAGATTAGCTTGTTTACTATATCGTCTTTTACTACGCATAAAATGTCTTGGTGATTTATAGGCGCTGCTATGGATACGACAAGCTTCCTTAGATTAGGTACGTCCGAATTCCTTTTCCAGCTGCTTTTGGGGGATATGAATCATGGTGGTTCGTCCGTGAGGACAGGCATGCGGCAAATCGGCCTGTTCCATCTGCCTGACCAATTCGCGCATCTCATCGAGCGTCAAACTCTGCCCGAATCTGACGGCGCTGTGGCATGCCATAGTAGCAATTATGTGTTCCGTGATATTTGCTCTATCTTTCATCGACAGCTTGTCAATTAGTTCATTCAAAGCCGCCTGCCAGTCCCTTTTATACATTATCGAGGGAACTGTTCTGACTATGTAGGTCCGGTTTCCGAAAGGCTCGATGGTAAATCCAAACTCGGCCAGCAATTGATAGTTTTTATTGAGCACTTCATCCTGCACTGGTAAAACCTCAATACTGACCGGCTCCAATAGCCCCTGAATCTCAACTCCCTGCTGCTGCTTTTGTTTGGATATCTTTTCAAACATGACGCGTTCATGCGCCGCATGCTGGTCGATGATATAAATGCCGTCCGGCCCTTCGGCCACGATATAGCTGTTCATCGATTGCCCCAACACGCGCAGGACCGGCAACGAAGCCACTACAGGCGTCCCGACTTCTTCCTCGCTGACAATTTTCATATCCATGCGTCTTTGTTCCGGCGGTACGATTATCTGCGATTGCCCGCGATAGGATGCAGCAATTTCTTCCACCTTTGGGACAGGAGCCGTATTTACCAGCGCCTGCCTTACAGCTCTCTGCGCTGCCATATAAACATCGCCTTCATTTTTAAAACGCACTTCCGTTTTGGTCGGATGAACATTTGCATCGACATCGGCAAGCGGCACTTCGATATTAATAACCGCCACAGGATGCTTCCCGGTCATCAAAAGGCCGTGATAGGCTTCTTCTACCGCCCAAACCAGATTGCGATTACTGACCCAGCGGCGATTGACAAACAGGCTGATATAGTTGCGATTAGCGCGGCTAATCCTGGGAGATGCCACCATCCCGCTGATGACAATATTTTTTTCACTGGCATTAAAACCCTGATTACCGGTTACCGGCAGCATATTCGATGCGATTTCCGTGCCGTATACAGAGTTGATGCTGTCGATCAGATTGCCTGTACCGGGTGTTTTAAGGCTCTCACGCCCATCGATAAGAAGCGTGAAACGCACTTCCGGGAAGGCTAAGGCGTACTGGCTGACTACATTGGCGATATGACTGTTTTCAGTGGTTTTCGATTTAATGAACTTTAATCTGGCAGGTACATTGCGAAAAAGATTCTTGACCGCTATCGTAGTTCCCTGCGAACGCGCCTGCTTCTGTTTTTTAACAACTGCCCCTTTTTCCAGTTCGGCATAAACACCGGAACTGTCATTGATATTAAAGGAAATGATTTCAACATCGGATACGGAGGCGATACTCGGCAATGCCTCCCCGCGAAAACCAAGAGAGTGGCTGACTTCCAGATCCTCAAAGGCAGATATTTTGCTGGTGGCATGCCTGTTGAATGCCAGTTCGATTTCATCGACGGGGATGCCGCTGCCGTTATCGGTAACGCTAATCAGTGCCAGGCCGCCACCTGCAATTTCTACCGTTATTTGGGTAGCTCCGGCATCAAGCGAGTTCTCCACCAGTTCCTTTACAACCGAAGATGCCCTTTCCACCACCTCGCCGGCAGCAATTTTATTGATGACCTCGTTTTTTAATACCTTTATGGCCATTTTCAGCCTCCCTGCAGCTTTTGAAAATCCTATTTTATGTTATCCGGATTGACACCATACCCCCCCCGGATGCTTCATTCGCCCCTCACGAATTCAGCATGGCAAAAGCCCAGCTGTCATTCTGAGCCCACAAAGGGTGGAGGAAGAATCTGAAGGGAATGAATTTTTTAATCACACCGATAATTTGCCGTAATGACATTGCTCTTTATTCCACCTTCTCCAGGCGGGCGAAGCTTAACAGCAGCCGTTTTATACCTAAATCAGGGAAAGCGACTACTATCTCGCTGTCATTTTTTACCGGTTTGCAACTGATAACCATACCCCGCCCGAACTGGGCATGTTTTACCCTATCGCCGGCTTTCAAATTCGGCAAATCACCAGCAGGTGCAGCAACAGGTGCGGGAATATTTCTTTCCCAGGCGTACATATCGCTTTTTAGAGGTCTTTCTTCATGGTACCGATTCTGCCCGAAGCTGTTGCCGCTGTTTTTTACCAGGCTGGCCGGGATATCCTTTAAAAAACGCGAGGGATTGTTTACCGTACTCAAACCCATTAGGTTTCTACGGAAAGCCCTCACCAGATACACCTTTTTCTTTGCACGTGTGATGCCAACATAGCACAGTCGGCGTTCC
>JAAYNN010000117.1 GCA_012520835.1 Dehalococcoidales bacterium | reverse complement strand
GCAGGTAAACATTTAGGTATCAGAGCCGTGGTTCGCAATAAGGACGAGGGAGTCCGGGACAAAGAGCAGGTTAGAGGGTATATAGAGGACCCGGTTTCTAGTCATCAACTCTATGAACCTAAAAAAGGATTTACCTTTGCCTTTGTTCCCCTTCAAGTCGGCTCAGAGGAAAATAGCTCTTCTATATCTTATGGCAGTCTAAGTAAACAAAAGGAATTCATAAGAAAGATATTTCCTGCTCCCATTAAATTTGTAGAAAAAAGCCCTATGTTTATAGCCAAACCCCGATTTTCCACCCATAATATGTATTTAAGCAGGATATTTCGGGAGTTGGACCGAACGCAAAAGCTTTTTTCCGATAAATATGACCTTTATGTAGGCATGACACCAAGTGGTTTTCTGGGAGCAGCAGGATTGCAAGACTCGGGTATGCTGGGCATGAACTGGAGTTTTTTTGGAGCAGTACATGGTGCAATTTTGATTGAGCCTAGTAAAACATTACCACATACTACTATCCATGAATTTATCCACACGCTGGGTTTTTCCGATGTTTATCCCTCAGGTGATTATAAACCCTTATCCGCTAACGGCCATGATGGCAGCCCCATAAATAATGTTGCAGGTCGCGATCCAGCTTATGAAACAATCATGTATGATTCTGCTACCTTACCCTGGCCAACCGAGAGTGAATACAATGCTCTGTTGGAATACGCAACCAAACCTGACACAAGAGAAAAGAGCTTTCTTAGGATGAATGTATTGTCGGGGGAAGCAGAATCAGAAGTACTATTGTTGTCGGGGAACATAGCGGATGCCAGATCAAACCAAAGAAAGGTTTATTTTGACCCCATAATTAAACACACCGGTGATGCCGATGTTAGCAGTGATTCTTATAGTAATGGTTATGTAATTCAAACCCTTGATTCTAACGGCAACGTTCTAACCCAATACTTCTTCTCAGATTATGAATATGACAGCAAATATTATGCTCCATTTATAGCCAGCTTACCTGCTCGTGATGTGAAAGCTATTGAGATAGGGAAACAAAGTGAGGGCAGCATTACCCAATTATTGTACAGGTATGAGTATTCCACAAATGCACCGGTTGTAAGCATTACCGGGCCTGGCGGCCCTTCTCTTTCCGGTGATTTTATGGTTACCTGGGAGGCCAGCGATGCCGACGGGGATGCTCTGCTATCGGAATTACAAGTTAGCTCTGATGGCGGAAACACCTGGGATACCATTGCGGCAGATATTCCTGATAATGCAAGTGGCAATTATTCTTATAAATTAAATGCCGCAAACTTTCCTAAAGGCACAAACTATGTATTCAAAGTGCTTGTAACTGACGGAATGCGTTCAACTGAAGCTGTTTCAAGTAAATATACGATTGCAGGTTATGAGCAAAAGCCAAAGCTTGATCTGTCCGCAACAGAAGTAACTGTAAAGGTAAAGCCGGGGACAACGGAAGCGAATGCCTATTTTGAATTGGAGAACAGTGGCAGAGAGGATCTAAATGTGAAGTTTTTACCGGCTGATGAAACAACTACATTAGTTTCGCCTTTATTCATCCAAGAATATGCCATTTATCCGGGCCAAAAACAATGGATAGCTATACCGCTAACTCTGCCGGCTGAGGCGGAAGAGTCTCTAGTAGAAACAATTGATTTGCAAACAAATGACCCCGACCAACTAACAACTAATCTTATCATTAATGTTGAATATTCGGATGAAGATTTAAAACCAGAATTAGCTTCATTTTCAATAACTCCCTCCGATTTTAAAGAAGGAGTGATTGGATCAGCTATACGAGTCACCTTTGATGTCTATACGGCAGCTGGGCAAAGTGGGTTAGAGGCAACAGTTATTATAGAAGACGAAAATGGGACCGAATTTTTGAACGAAAAGATGGGCGAGAATTACCATAAGCCGGGCGCTTACAGCTACTACTGGGAGCCTGAGGGACTTTCAGTCGGTAACTACGGCGTTTATATAGGATTGAAGGACACAGAATCGGACCTCGAAAGGGAAAGAGCAGAAGGCGAATATGATTTCACCTTTAGCATAATAGCACCCAATGCCCCACCTGTTTTTGAAAATCCTAATAGTTATGAAAACGATCTGGGAGTTGTTAAAAGAGGCGATAAAACCACCATACCATATCAAGTGAGCGACCCCGATGATGATCCATTAGATATAAATGTATACAGTAATTTATTAGAGCACGGATTAAAGTTAATCAAGGAAAGTGGGAATTCCGGCCGGATTGAATGGACTGCCAATGTCAGCGGTGCCCATTCCATCTATTTAACCGCCACGGATCCATCGGGAAATAGTGCTGAGGTGATGTTTAACCTTGCCGAGATTGAAGACCTGAATTTATTTACCATTTTCCTGGAGGTGAATTCAAGCGAAGCAGGGCAGGTTTATGGCAACGGGCTATATAATCCCGGAGAATATGTAACAGTGGAAGTTGTACCTGGAGAATTGTATAAATTTATTAGCTGGACAGAGGATGATGAAGTGGTCAGCACTGCCCCGGTTTATACCTTTAAGGCAGCCAAAGACAGGCAGCTGGTGGCCAACTTTGAGGAAGCAACGGTTTTCGATTATTATATTGACAATAACGAGGTTATTATTACCGGTTTTGCCGATGAGGTTTTACAGGATATTATAGTACCAAATAAGATAGAAGGATGTTCGGTCACAGGTATAGGGGATACTGCGTTTTATTTCAAGGGAATCAAAAGCGTAAATTTCCCTAATGCGCTAATTAATATAGGCCGATATGCATTTGGTTCAAATTATTTGACAGATGTAACTATTCCGAATGGTGTTACTACAATTGGAACGAATGCGTTTTCCAATAATCAATTAACCAGGGTGGTTTTTCCAAATAGCGTTACTACAATTGGTGAATATGCTTTTGCTAATAACAATGACTTAGCCGAAGTTGTAATTCCCAATGGAGACACCGCTCTTGGAGAAGGAGTATTTTCCGGATGTTCACCGGATTTAATTATTTATGGTGTTCCCGGCTCAAGTACAAATGACTATGCTACCGAGAATAGTATTACTTTCCGGGATATAAATGAATATGGCGGGGATATACCGGCTAAATACACAATAACTGTAGCAGAGGTAATTGGCGGTACAGCCACGGTGACAACCAACCCGGCTG
>JAAYNN010000116.1 GCA_012520835.1 Dehalococcoidales bacterium | reverse complement strand
TCACCGCAGGTATTTTTAATTCCTGCTTCATATTAGCAACCGTATGTCTAAGATATATTTATGCCGTATTTCTCCGCAAGCCTGAAACGGAGGGCGGCATCAGACACCGGATTGTCTTCCGACTGCATCATCTCTTTAATGACATTGATACGGTATTTCAACGGGTCGGGAAAAAGACTCTAATTATAACTATTCGTGTATTGCATTTATTGCAGCATTGCCTATTATTTTAACAATACAGTTGTTTTTAGCGGATCTTCAGTTAGTGTTAACCTGTTTAATTATCATTTCCGCTACTTTAGGGATTGCAGCATCGATATCGGGTGTGCAATTTTCTGTCAGCGTGCTGACATCAGCCGCCTCTATACCGATAATCTCAATTATTTTCGGCATCGCTAATTCCAGCCTTTTACCCAGTTCGATGGCTGCAATAATGCCGATATCATGGCTGGATGTGGTATGACATGTATTATCGAACTCTTCGGGAGTCAGGTGATAAATACTGCCGGGTTTACCTTCAGGAGTCTTAATAGCATCCACAACGATGGCTTTATCATAGCCTATCAGATAATCCAGCAGATTGATTCCGGCCAGGCTGGTTTCATTTAAGGAAATGTCAGGATTGGATATCCTCTTTTCCAGCAACTTAATTACCTTCAATCCGGCGCTGTCGTCACAGAGATAAGGGTTACCCAATCCTAAAATCAACGTCTTCAATGTTTTATGTAATCTACTCCCAGCTTTTTACTATTTGTTTATTTTTATCGTAAACATACATCGGCATTGCCGGATGCCCCGGCAAATTATGTGTAGCACAAGCCAGGCATAAGTCATAGGGACGCCAAGCCATTTCGATACGATTAAGGAGTCCTTCCGTGATTTCTTTGCCCGGTTTGATTAACGCTTTAGCCGCTTTATCTACCGACATATTTACAGCTGCCGAATTGTGTACTGCAGCAACTATCAGATTGGCTTTTTTGATGATGCCATATTGATCGGTCCGGTAGTGATGTATCAGAGTGCCTCTGGGAGCCTCCAGGATACCGATTCCTTCGTCAGGAGTAGCGGTAGGGATATTACGCAGGTTATTCCCTGTAATTTCCGGATCCTGCGCTAATTTCAGCATAGCTTCGGCTGCCTGAACGATCTCTATCAGCCTGGCCCAGTGAATAGCCAGAGTATGATGCACCGGCTTCCCGCCAAGCGTAGTATACATCTTTTCATATTCTTCCTGAGCCAGAGGCGTCGCCATACCGTCCGAAGCATTGAGGCGGGCAAGCGGAGCGACTCGGAAAACACCGCTGTCTTTACCGTCCACAAAACCCTTCCAGCCGACTTTCTTTAAATAAGGAAACTTGACGTAGCTCCATGGCTCTACATGTTCGGCTATATGCTCAAGATAGTCACTGGGTTCGAATTTGGCAAACTCTTTCCCGTCGGGGTCGACTACCCTGATTTTCCCATCATAAAAATTAACCTTGTTATTATCATCTACCAACCCCATATAATATGTCCTGTGTGTGTAAGCTTCGCTTACAATCATATCGACATATTCCTTATTGGCAAGCACTATATCGCCAAATACTTTTAAGGACAACTTGGCAAACTCAAGGCAATCTTTGGCAATTTGCTCGATTTCCTGCCGTTCTTCTTCATTGAGTCCTCTGCTGACTCCGCCGGGTTGCCCGAATACCGGATGTACCGCTCTTCCGCCCAGTAAACCAATGACGTGATGGCATTTTTTTCTGGTATTAATAACCGCACCGCCCAGCTCCAACCCAACTTTTCCAATAACGCCGATAATGTTGCGCTGAGCTACCGGCGCTTCGGGGCCCATGATAAAATCCGGTCCTCCCAGGATATAAAAATGGGTAGTATGGTCGGTTACAAAAAAGGCATTATATAAAAGTTCACGCAGTTTCCTGGCCGTACTGGTAGGAGTTACATGAAATAAAGCATCGAGCGTTTTGGTAGATGCCAGATGATGCGCTTCAGGGCAAACACCGCAGATTCTCTGTGTAATCTGAGGCATATCTTCGGCCAGCCTTCCCTCGGCAAATTTTTCGAATCCGCGCAGCTCCGGTACCTGCAAATAACTATTGGCGACATTACCATCGTCATCAAGGAATATCTCTATCTTGCCATGGCCTTCAAGCCTGGTAATCGGATCGATACTGATCTTTCTCATTAAACTCTTGCCCTCCTTAATATGGAATCAGATAGACTGTAACGATAGAATGTTCCGGCGGGGTCTCTGATATCTTCGATAATTTTTTCTATTTCATCCGGGTCGTTGGAATCGATAACCGAGGCAATCGCATTCATAAAATGAGCACCCTGGTCGATTACGCCTTCTACCGGACCGTAACAACCAGTACACGGCATCCCTGCCCTGGGACACCTAGCACCGCAACCGCCCTTGGTGGCAATGCCGGCGCAGAGAAGCCCCTGTTCTAAAAGACAAATCTCGGGGTCAGATATGATTTCATGTGTCCTGTGGAATTTTTTAACTTTTTTCACATCGCGCTTGCGCGGGCAATCATCGCACACTGCTTTAGCATTATCGGTAATTACAGTGCCAACCGGCGGCATCTGTCCGTTTATCAAGGCTTCCAACGCCATCCAGGTCGTTTGTGCTTCGGGAGGACAGCCAGGAACAATATATTCCACCTTTACTGTCTGCGCCAGCGTTTTAACAGTATCAAACAATTCCGGCAATTTCAGCTCACCTTCGGGAACCTGACAGCTGGTCTGAGGCAGCACCTTATCCGGATTTTCAGTGGAAGGCGTTTCCAGATATGCCCTTTCCATTATCATTTCGCGGTTATACATATTTGCCAAACCGGGAACACCGCCCTGATGGGCGCAGGCGCCGAATGAAATCATAATCTTCGATTTAGCCCTCAGCAGTTTCGCTATATGTTCCTGTTCGGAGCTGCGAATCGCACCGTTGAAAAGGCAAACGTCGATACTCTGGTCTGCCATAGCCTCGACATCTTTGTATTTAACATCAATGGCAACCGGCCAGAAAACGATATCGACAGCATCGATGAGTTTCAAAAGATTTTCACCAATTTCCAGAAGACCGATGTCGCAGCCGCCGCAACTGGCAGCCCAGTAGAGTGCAACTTTAGGTTTAGCCATTATCTCCTCCATTCCTGGGGAAAGGCCCCAACGCTTTTACTTTTTCCGTCATATCCTTGATTATCTCGGCGAACCGGTCGCCCTCGGATGCAGCCACCCAATCGAGACGAATGCGGTCATCCTCGATTCCCATCTGCTCCGTCAATTTTTTCAACATCCCCATGCGTCTTATGGTCTTATAATTACCGGATGTGTAATGGCAGTCTCCGGGATGGCAGCCGAGTATCAACACTCCATCCGCCCCCGATTCCAGTGCTTTCATAATAAAAACAGGGTCTACCCTTCCGCTGCACATGACTCTCATTATCCTGACATTGGCTGGATATTTCTTGCGGGAAGTACCCGCCAGATCTGCGCCGGAATATGAGCACCAGTTGCAGAGAATAGCCAGTATTTTGGGTTCGAAACTCATGCTAACACCCCCTCAATTTCAGCTATCAGCTGTTTGGTAGTAAAGTGATTTCCCTTTATGGCATTGCTGGGACAGGCGGATACGCATACGCCGCATCCCTTGCAGAGAACCTGATTTATTTCCGATATACCCTTCGCTTCATTGAAAGTGATGGCGCCATAGGGACAAAGCGTATTACAAATACGGCACCCGGAACATAATTCATCTATGATTTCGGACGTGGCCGCCTCTATTTCCACTTTATTCATGCTTATCATCGCCAGCGCTCTTGCCGCCGCAGCGGAAGCCTGAGCTACCGTATCGGGAATATCCTTGGGACCCTGGCAGCAACCGGCAATAAATATACCATCGGTCATCGTAGAGACCGGGTCAAGCTTGGGATGCTTCTCCAGGAAGAATCCGTCTGCTTTTTTACTTATCGATAATACTTTCCCTATCTGCGCCGAACCCTCACTCGGTTCCAGTGCACAGCTTAAAATAACCATATCGACCGGCAGTCTTATCTTTTTACGTACCAGAGTATCTTCACAGAGAACAATCAACTTACCCTGTTCTTCGGGTGTCTCAGCAGTATTGGTTACTTCAGCTGCGCGGCCTCTTACAAAATTGACGCCTTCTTCCTGCAGCCTGAGATAAAATTCTTCATACCCCGAACCGGGACAGCGCATATCGATATAAAGCTGATAAATATCGGCATCCGGCAGTTTTTCTCTCAATAGATGGGAGTATTTCAAAGAATACATACAGCAAACACGCGAACAATGTTTATGGTAATTCTCATCGCGGCTGCCGACGCAGTGCAATATAGCTACACTCTGCGGTTTTTCACCGTTTTTCTTTATAACGACACCGTCGGTCGGACCGGAAGCGTTCGAAAGCCTTTCAAACTCAAGCCCGGTTAACACATCATCAAACCGGTTATATCCGTAGTTATACATGACCTCAGGATCAAACTGCTGGAATCCGGTGGCAACAATAATCGAACCTATTTCGATCTCCAGTGTCTGTTCCTTCATATCATGTTTTATAGCATCGGCTTCACAGGCCTTTTCGCATAACATACACTCGGAACAAACAGCGCAGTTTAAACAGCGCTTGGCTTCTTCTATTGCAGTGCTTTCATCAAAACCGAGATCTACTTCATGGTAATTGCCCTGTCTCTTGGAAAGTTCTAATTTAGGCATCGCAACTCTGGATTTCGGTTTTACCTTATCCTTTTTAATATTACTGACCCGCGGCATATTGTCCGAGCGTCCTTCACGCATATCAACACCGCTTAAATACCTGCCGATGCTCTCGGCAGCGGCTTTTCCGGCAGCAACCGATGCAATCACATCCAGTTGTCCGGCAACGTTTTCACCACCGGCAAAGACACCTGAAATATTGCTTTCCAGTGTTATGGGATCGACTTGCAGATAACCCAAATCGCTATAAGCCATTTCACCCGGCAGTTCAGTTTTATCGATTTCCTGCCCGACGGCGTTGATGACGCTGTCGGCATCGAGTACAAATTCAGCCGATTGCTGCCCTTTCTCTTCACTTATACATTTAACACCGCTGACTTTGCCATCACGGACAATGATTTCATTGGCAGCAGTCGAATATTTGAATTTAATGCCTTCGTTTAGAGCCTCTTCTACTTCGCTGTCGCTGGCAGGAATTTCTGCCTCGGATTTCCTATAAACCACAGTAACATCCCTGGCCCCCAATCTCCATGCAGCCCTGGCCGATTCAACCGCCATGTTGCCTCCGCCGATAACGATAACCCTGTCTCCAATCGAGATTTTATCTCCCGAATTGATTTTATACAGGAAAGAGAGAGCAGGAAATACGTTTTGGTTATCTTCGTTCGGAATCCCCAGTTTATGGTTCTTTCCGGCGCCTGTTCCTAAGAATACCGCCTTGTATCCCTGGTTGAAGAGCCTAGCAATATCCTTTACGGCAGTGCCTGTCTGTATCTCGACTCCGAGTTCTTTAATATATTCTATTTCGTTATCGACTATATTTTCCGGTAATTTAAAATTGGGGATACCGTAGCGCATCAGACCCCCGGCTTTTTCCGACTTTTCGAATACGGTAACGCGATATCCTTTCTTTATCAGATCAAAGGCGCAGGCAAGTCCGGCGGGCCCGGAACCTACTACCGCCACCCTGTCTTCTTTGGTGATTTCGGCAGGACCGGCCTTTTCTCTGCCGATTTTCATTTCGTAATCGGCCACAAAACGCTTCAGGTCGCGAATGGTAAGCCCTTCATCTACCGTAGCTCTTTCGCATTCCCCTTCGCAGGGATGATAGCAAACCCTGCCGACTACACCAGCCAGAGGAATCGACTTGCGAACTACTTCGAGCGCTTCCTTAAACTTGCCCTGGGATATAAGAGCGACATATGCATGGGCATTTACCCCGGCAGGACATGCTACCCGGCAAGGCGAATTACCCTTTTTATCGATAACCGCTTTATTGGGTACGGCATAAGGGGATTGAATATAAGCGGCGCTGCGCTGGCTTAAACCGACATCGAATTCGTTGTCGACGTGTACCGGACATACTTTACTGCATTCACCGCATCCGGTACATTTTGTTTCATCCACATAACGCGCTTTTCTCTTTATCTTAGCTTTGAAATTTCCGACGAAACCGGAGACTTCCTCGACTTCGCTGTAGCTTAAGAGATTGATATTGGGGTGTTGCCCAACGGTGGTCATCTTCGGTGTCAGGATACAGGCGGCACAATCCAGGGTGGGGAAGGTTTTGTCGAACATTGCCATATGGCCGCCGATACTGGGTTCTTTTTCCACCAGGTATACTTTTTTACCGGCATCGGCGATTTCCAGCGCCGCCTGAATTCCGGCAATACCGCCACCGACCACCATGACATTCGGATTAACCGCAACCTCCTTGGTCTGCAAAGGTTCGTGGAAGACAACACGATGCACGGCTGCTTCTACCAGCGCCTTGGCTTTCTCGGTCGCCATCTCTTTATTCTCATGCACCCAGGAACATTGTTCACGGATATTTGCCATCTGGAAATAGTACTGATTGATTCCGGCATCCTGAACAGCCCGGCGGAATGTCGGTTCATGCATCCTCGGAGAACACGAAGCAACCACTACCCGGTTGAGCTTCTTTTCCCTGATATCGTCTTTTATCAGGTTCTGACCAGGGTCAGAACACATATATTTATAATTGCGCGCTACAACGACCGAATCCAGCCCCTGCGCATATTCGGTTACTTTCTTGGTATCAACGGTTCCGGCAATATTGGCGCCGCAGTCGCATATATAAACACCGATTCTTACTTCTTCCATCGTTCCAATCTCCTTCTACAGATATTTCGCCAGGACTTTATTCGGGCTGACAATATTTTTCTTCAAGCCCAGCTGGTCTGCTTTCAATCCAACGGCTACACCGATTAACTGGGTAACAAACAACACCGGCAAATTGAATTTGGTGTTATATTTGGCGTTTACCTTCCCCTGATATGCATCCAGATTCATCTGGCAGAGCGGACAGGGGGTTACTATGCACTCGGCCCCATTTTTAGCAGCGTCATCCAGTAATCTATACATCAGTTCCAGGGTAAGCCCCTCCTCCGCAATTACAGCGGAACCGCCGCAGCATTTACATTTGGAAGGATACGGAACCACATCGGCACCGACGGCTGTGACAATATCATCTAAGGCAACCGGATTTTCGGGATGGTCGAATCCGAATCTGGGACGCACTTCCTGGCATCCGGTATAAGGAGCGACCTTCAAACCCTTCAGGGGTTTTTTAACCTTGCCTGATATCTGCTTCGTTGTTATATCCGACATCAGTGCCTCGATTAACAACCTTACTTTGACAGTTCCTTTATATTCCAGGTTAGCAGCTGACAGAGCGGCATTGACCTTCTCTTTCAATTGCGGTTTTTCCATCATGTGAATCCTGGCCTTGTTCAATGTTACAAAACACGAACTGCAGGGGGTAACCAGATCCAGCCCTGTTTTTTCCGCCAGAGCCAAATTGCGTGCGGCAATAACAATCGATTCTGTTTCATCCAGAGAACCGTACGGAGTAGAACCGCAACAGTTCCAATCTTCCAGTTCCTTCAATTCCATTCCAAGTACTTCTGCAATAGCTCTGGTTGATATATCCAATCCAACCGCAGTAGCTTCGGATGAACAGCCGGGGAAATACGTATAGCTCTTCATTGGGCACCTCTGACTTCGTTAAGTTTTTTTATGATTTTATCAAGATCTTTCTTTCCCTTAATTTTTTTGGCGGAGAGCGGCATGCGGCCATGGGATAACAGGTTCCACGCCACGGATATCATGCCCAATGCCGCAAAGGGATTAGTGGACATATAATAGCCCATCATCATCTGAAACTCGCTGACCCTGCCGTTCTTTTTGATGGATTTAACGAAGTTCTTATACATCACCGGCGTACTGGTATTTTTCGGTTTATATCCATGCTTAACCGCCAATGATTCAAGAGCATGGAACAGGTTTGTCGGTTCGACATCTCTGGGGCAGCGAACGGTGCAGGAATAACATGAAAGGCAACACCACATTGAACTGCTGGAAAGGACTTCATCGCGCATCTCAGCCCTTACCATGGCTATTATCTCCGACGGAGTGTACTCCCATATGTGTGCACTCGGACACGATGCAGTACATGTACCGCACTGCATACAAAGATTGACTCCTTCACCGCCGAGGACCTGACTGACCTCTTTTACAAAATTCATAGACTGAGTTTTTCCCATTAAACTCCCCCTGTTGCAAAATTATTATCCGGTTAAGGTTTTTAAACGCTGTGTAGCTTATTTGTGGTACTGGAAGATATTATGTTAATTTTTTAATCTACATTAAATATAAGCACTATCATCAGGCTGAATAAAAATATCATAGAATATTACAATAATATTTCAATGGCGTCAAGTATTTTGATACATTGCTTGTAGGCCAAATGAGTACAACGAAAATATACCTCAGCAATTAAACAAAAATTATTTTTAAAAGAAACGGCCGACCCTCTTGACATATCTTTATATTGTTGCTAATATTTCGTCCGAAGGTTTAATAAAAACCATCACAGGCGTACGTTATATTCTGTATAATACAGTTCTATAAGTGCATGTTCAGGAGGGTATTTATGCCGCTTGCATTTTTTAAATGGTAACTGCTGTATTCAGGGCAATACTACGTTATTGCCTTATTTAAAATATGTCGTTATATCAATTATGATATCTCTAAACCATAAAAAAAATAAATCATCAATGAAAGACAAACGAATACAGGAGGTTCAGAAACTGTGAAGCTAAAGAAAACAAGCGCCATCCTTTTTACTGTGGTTATCTCCGCTTCACTACTTTTTTCACTATCCGGATGTAAGGAAGCACAGACAACTACGGTAACAAACACCACAACTAAAACAACCACGCAGACCACTACAATTACCGATATCTCGACAGTAACCGAGACAATAACTGAAATAATCAGCGGCCAACCTGCCACCAGAACAATAATAGACGATGCCGGCAGGACTGTAGTAATCCCGGCAACAATCAACAAGGTGCTCTGCTGCGGACCGGTCGAATGTATACTTACCTATATGCTGGCACCGGAAAAATTAGGAGGCTGGTGTTTCCTCCCCAACAGTAGTCCGGGGGCAGAATATTTTGATACGCAATATGCCGACCTGCCGGTTGTGGGAGGCTGGTTTGGTAAAAGTACAGGCAACTACGAGACTTTTATATCTCTGGAACCCGATTTGATATTAGCCAGCGATGCAGCTACCGTTGAGGAAAGACAGAGTAAATTCGGCAGCATTCCTGTGGTAAGCGTCAACGTTTTCGATACCTATGATACCATGCCTGAATCTATCCGTAAGATGGGAGTAATCCTCGGTGCCGAAGAACAGGCCCAGAAGCTGGTCGATTACTATGACGAAGCAGTTGAATATGTGGCTTCCGTATTAGCTAATATCAACGATGAAGACAAGGTCACGGTTTATTATGCCGAAGGCGATGGCGGACTGAGAACCGACCCGTCCGGCTCACAACACACCGAGTTGATAGATTTTTGCGGCGGTTCTAATGTCGCTGTTGTCGAAGACCAGACCGGGTACGGGATGACCTCGGTTTCCATGGAGCAAATACTTATCTGGAATCCGGATATCATCATCATTGGCAGAGCCGCCGATGCTACCCTCTATGATCAGATACTGTCTGATCCCGTCTGGGCAAATATACAGGCAGTTAAAGACGGACGCGTTTACTTAAGGCCTAACAATCCCTTCTCGTGGTTCGACGGTCCTCCCGGCATGAACGAAATCGTCGGCATTTACTGGATGATTCAAACACTCTATCCCGAACAGTGCACAGACCTTGACTTAAAGGCAAAAGTACAGGAATTCTATCTGGATTTTTATCACTATAACTTAACGGATGCTGATTATACTGCATTGATGGCTAATACAATCAATACATCTTAACATTGCCAGGTTAAATATTATTAAAGACAGATAATATGACCACTAAAACAGATACAAAATGCCTAGAGAGTACTAAAAATCCGGTTTCTTTCTGGAAAAAGACGCCGACAATAACACTATCACTTTTTATATTGCTGATATTATTTTTTATCATTTCCTTCGGGTTGGGGAGATACGG